>JALYXS010000225.1 GCA_030946965.1 Acidobacteriota bacterium | reverse complement strand
AAGGGGCACTCGATGCGCTATGCCAGGTATTTGCTTGGCATGATCGCGGGGCGCATTTCGGGAATGCGGGGCGTGGAGGTTTTCCGGGCGAAACGGGTTGCTATTTCGCCCGGACACGATAGCCGTGCCCGGCGCGTTCACGTTCAGGTCGATGGGGAATACGCCGGCTGCGTGCCGGCGGTGGTCACGGTAGTGCCGGACGCATTAACGCTGCTGATTCCGCCCGGCTATCCCCGGTAATTTAGTGTTGACGCCGCCGGTAGAGTCCGAACGCCAACGCTCCCAATCCAGCAAGCACAAACGAACCGGGCTCCGGCACGGAACTGCCCACGAATTCGATCGTGTTACCCGCGCCGTTTACATAGAATCCAACGATCTGGCCATTGTCGTTGATTCCGTTTACGGTGGTCGTTCCTACGCCATTGGGATCGTCGATGCTTTGGAAATTGCCGTTCACATCGATGAAACCGTGCATCCCGCCGTTCGTATCCAAGTAGCTTCCAACGGCTTGCCCCGCGTTATTCAGCCCGAGCGCTTGCGTTGAGGTAGCGCCCGGAAACTGGAGATCGGTCCGCGCATTACTCGCCAGATTATAGAGAAAACCGTTCGCGGTCGTAGCGGTGGTGAAATAGAACCCGGACACCAGATTCGCGTTATTGATCCCGGTGGCTTGGCTGTTCACGTTGCTCGGAAGAGTCAAATAGCCGAAGGCGCCGTTAGTTTGGCGTACATAGGCAAGCTGATTGACTTGCCCGGCCGGGTCCGTCGATGAGTAACCGGCGGCGAGACCGCCGTTGTTCACGCCGAGCAACTGGTTGAATGCGCTGCCCGGCGCATCGCTGTTCGTGAAAGTTCCGTTTAAATTCAGAAAGCCGTGCGTAATTCCATTGGAATCCACATAGAATCCTACCGTCCCGCCGTTGTTGTTAATGCCAACTACTTGAGTCTGCGCCGAAGCCGGAAAGTTTTCGGACGTGAAAGTGTTGGGCAGAGTCAATTGAAAGCCTTTGTTCGGATGGCCCGCGGCCCCGCTCCCGAAATAGCCGGCAATTGTTCCCGCGTTGTTGATTCCAAGCAATTGCGTAAAGGCCGGGTCCGCTGGGCTGGAGATATCGGTAGATAGATATCCCGCCTGAGCCGCCGCCGGGAGAAAGAAGGCTATTGCCGCCTGGGCAATCCACGCTTGCCGAATACGTCGTGTTTCGATCTTCAACTTGCTTAGGGGCATCGTTTCCTCCGTCCACGCGATTGTGTTATCGCTTGGAAGCGTAACACGCGGGATGCGAGGAAAGTCGCGTGGCGTTTGGCGAATAGGTTCGATAGCGGACAAACAACGGCGATATGCGAGTGCCGTCGGCCCTACTGAACTGCGACCGTCACGCCGATTTGGCTTTTCGCATCGCCGATCCTTAGCGTGAGCGGGACAGCGGAACCGGTTTCGACCGATTGCGGCACTGCTACGTTCACCTGGAACAGGCCGACACTGTCGGGCGCCGAACCCGCGTACACCACCGGCGCATCGGCGCCCCCGATTGTTACGCTGACCGGAAGCACGGGGCTTTTCGCATCAGTCTGCCCTTCGCCCGTCGCATAGATTTGAATTACCGATCCACGCGCGGCGGGGTTCGATGGGCCGTTGATGGAATTGTCCTGATTGCGAACGGACGCGCCGCCCACGCCGGAGGAATCAAGCGTGAAGATTGCCGGAGCGCTTGCGGCCACCGGGATGGCAATGGGGTCCGACTGTGACCCGCCCGAGTCCACTTGAACGACAGTGGTTTGGCGGCCCGCAATTTCATACGGCGCTACCGCGTTCGTCTGAAATAACGACGTGTAGATCAGGGGAGCGGCAATGCCGTCGAACAGTACGCGCAGCCCGCCCGGAGCGCCGGATGCGGCGCTCACAACGGTTCCGACGACGGGCGGCGTAATGGTCCCGTGGTACGGGCCGGGAGCGATGTGGATCGAGACCGGGACAGTAACGGAGTTGGTTCCCCCTGTCACGGTGACTGTCCCGCTTAATCGCCCGGCGGGCCAACGCAATAGACTTTGACGGTAGCGGGCGTGAGTGCCGGCGCTGGGCCGGTTTGGTACGCACTCGCAGTGAGGCCGCATGAATTCGGGGGAATGTCCGTCTTGAGAACTACTGACAATGGGAGATCGCCAGAGGTCACCGTGAAGGTTTGCGGCGGCACGGCGTCGGCGTTCCCCGTCAACGTAAGAGCGGACGGAGTGACGGTAAGCGGGGGCGTCGTCCCGCTCCAGATGGTGAGAGTGACCGGCAACCGTCAGCGTGCTTGCGTCGCTGATCGAAGTAACGGTAACGCGGCCGGTGTATGTGCCCGGGGCGAGCGGCCTGCCGTCGACGGTGAAGATAAAGCCACGGGGAGGTCCAACACTGCTTCCCCACTCCTGGGGACGCTTGCCGCTCCCGAGAAAAGCCTGCGTCCCCAGGAGTGGGGACGCGGCACGCAAGAGTGCGCGCGCCACATTGAAAACTATTCTTTCGATTCTTCTTCCGGAAGTCCTTCGCGTTGGGCTTTCAATTTCGCTTCGCGTTTTTGGGCGCGATCCGCCGCGCGCTTCACCAGCTCCGATCCCACCAGCTCGATCATCGCCTGCTCCGCGC
>JALYXS010000209.1 GCA_030946965.1 Acidobacteriota bacterium | reverse complement strand
GTTCCCGAGAACGAGTTGAACAGATTTCCGATGATGGCCAAAGCCGCGAGAGTGGCGAGAGCAATACCGAGATCGCCTACTATCGTCCGCCAGCGGCTCCAATTGCTTCCGATCAATGCCCGTGGTGTAATTCGTCCACAACGTCGGATACCGGCATAAGCTATCAGGAAACATCCCCATAGGAAGGCACTGATGACCAGGCAGAACTTCACGAAGGCGTGTGTATGCTCCGGGCTGCGAGGATCTACGTATTGAACCGAAAGCGCCCCCGTCCACCGAAGGACAAGCGGGAACGAAAACAGCACGGCCAGGAGGAGGGCAAGATTGGCTTGGCTGGCGATGCCGCTGCTCAGCCGCCAGTCGATAGAAGCTTTCACCATTAATCACCCCGGGAAAAGATTTCCCCGCCCGAGCAGCCATTGCGGGTCGAGCCGCCGCTTCACCTGCCGCATCGCTTCGATCTGCTCCGGCGAATACTGCAATTCCAGCAGGTGAGACTTGCGCTTGCCTAAGCCGTGCTCGGCCGAAACGGTGCCGCCCAGCGCCACGGCCTCGCGCGCGAAATCGAGCATCAAGTCCTTCGCGCGCGCCGATTCCTCGTCGTTTTCCGTGTCGTTGCGCGGCAGGATATTCACGTGTACGTGGGCATCCCCGATGTGCCCGAAAATCACGTACTGCCCGGGAAACTCCGCTTCCAGCCCCCTCCGGTAATACGCCAGCATTTCCTCATTACGATCCAGCGGAACGGCGTAATCCGAACCCATCTTCAAGCAGCCATTGCGCCGCACAATGCCGTTGACCAACTCCGGCAGGGCATGGCGGAACTGCCGGAACCGCTCGCGATCCGCCACGCCTAGCGCGAACCAGGAGGCCTCGATCAGCGCGCCGGCGTCTTCCAAACGGTCCGGCCAGATCTCCAGATCCGCATCGCCTTCCTGCTCGAAAAGTAATGCCGCTCCGGCTTCGGCGGGAACTTCGGGATAGCGGTCCCGCAATAGCGCGAGCGAGGGGCCGTCGAAATACTCGATCATTCGCAAACCGGCAATACTTCGCCAAGCTTTCACCGCGGCTAACGATCGCTCGTCTTCGCGAAAAAATATCACGCCCGCCAACAGAGTCGCGGGCGCGGGAAGCAGCTGTAATTCCGCTTCGATCACAACCCCTAGCGTGCCTTCCGATCCGGTGAATAGGTCAATCCAATCCATCCCCGGCTGGAGCCTGTATCCGGCGGTGTGCTTGGTTGTGCGGGGCAGCGGCGCCGCGGGTACGTCGAAATCGATGCGGTCTCCCCGGGCCGCCTCGATAACCCGCCCATCGATCAAAACCACCCGCAGTCGGAGCACGTGACGGCTGGTATCGCCATGGCGGAAACTCCGTGAGCCGCTCGCATTATTGGCGATTGTGCCGCCAATGGAGGCCCAGGTTTCCGTCGGATCGGGCGGGTAGAACAAGCCCATTCGCGCCGCCGCCGCATGAAGATCTTTCAGCAACACTCCCGCGCCGGCCGTGGCGCTTCGCTCGTGGATTTCGAGCCGCGTGAATTTTTCGAGCGAAACTACCCAGCCGCCCTGAGCGACACGCCCGCCAGTCAGCCCCGTACCAGCTCCGGCAATAGTGACGGGTATCGCCGCCGACGACGCCTGCCGCAAGGTTTCGATGAGTTCAGCCTCATCGGAAGGCGCAAAAATTCGTTCCGCTTCGCCGCGAAAGCCGGATGCGTCGGTTAGATACGGAGATTCGGTCAGATTTCCAGAATGACCGGCATGATCAGCGGCCTGCGCTGACCGCCTTTCGCGATATAGCGTTTCAAATCGGCCCGGATTTTCTCCTTCATCACGCCCCAATCCGTCTTTTCCTCTTTGCTTGAACTCTCGAGAGTCTTGGTTACGATCTGTCTCGCCGCGTTCATGAATTCCGCGTTGTCTTCGGACGAAAAGCCCCGCGTCACAATCTCCGGAATCGCCTCGACTTTACCGGTTAATTTGTTGATGGCGATAATTGGCAGCACGATGCCGTCTTCCGAAAGATGACGCCGGTCGCGAATCACCATGTCGCCAACCACTTCATCGAGCGCGCCCGAATCGATGCAGATCCGGCCCACGGGAACCTTGCCCGCCTTGCGCGCGCCCTTCGCGTCGATTTCCAGGCAATCGCCAGTTTCGAGCACAAAGGATTCCTTCAGTCCGGAATGCCGCAAATGCTCGGCCAGGCGGGCATGTTTTGAAAGCTGCCGGTATTCCCCATGAATGGGCACGAAGTACTTCGGACGCACCAGATTCAACACCAGCCGCAGCTCTTCCATGCTTCCGTGCCCGGAAACGTGCAGCGGCGGATTGGTGCTGCCATAGAGCACGTCGGCTCCGCGCCGGGCGAGATGATCGATCATGCGGAAGATCGGCTTTTCGTTGCCCGGAATGATCCGGGCGCTGAGTACGACAGTGTCTCCGGGTTCGACCGAAATGTGTTTATGGTTATCGACCGCCACGCGCGAAAGCGCCGACATCGGCTCGCCCTGCGTGCCTGAAATCAGCACCGCGACCTTTTGCGGACTGGCGTTCATCACGTCTTGCGGGCGGATCAGGATGCCATCTGGAATTTCGAGCAGCCCAAGACCGTGGGCAATCTCGGTGACGCTGATCATGCTGCGTCCCACGATAGCCACTTTGCGGCCATATTCTTGCGCAATATCGAGAATCTGCTGCAATCGGTGGATCGAGGAGCTGAAGCTTGAAATGATCAAGCGGCGTTCCGCCCGTCCGAAAATTTCTTCCAGCTTAGGGCGCACGGCACGCTCGGATTCGGAATAGCCCGGCCGATCCGCGTTCGTCGAGTCCGACATGAGCAGCAGCACGCCGCGTTTCCCGTAATCGGCGAGTGTGTGGAGGTCGAACAGCTCGTTGTCGGTGGGCGTCGGATCGACTTTGTAATCGCCGGTGTGGATGATGACGCCTAGCGGCGTCGTGATAGCGAGCGCAACCGCGCTTACAATCGAATGCGTGACGTGAATGAACTCGATGTTGAACGGTCCGGCTTCTATTTTTTGCTTGGCCTTGATGGTTCGGAGATCGGGATCGTTTTCCAGATCGTATTCATCGAGACGGCGTTCGACCAAAGCCAGCGTAAAGGCCGTTCCATAAACGGGAACGTTGAATTCGCCCAGGAAAAAGGCGACTGCGCCGATGTGATCTTCGTGCCCGTGCGTCAAAACGAGCGCGCGGACATGTTGGCGGTTATCCTTCAGGAAGGTGAGGTCGGGAGTGACGAAATCGACGCCTAACAACTCGGCTTCGGGGAACGCCATTCCGCAGTCGATGACCAGAATGTCGTCGCCGTAGCGGAGCGCCATGATGTTCATCCCAAACTCGCCGAGACCGCCGAGCGGTATTATTTGCAACTTTTTATCTGTCATGAATTTTT
>JALYXS010000195.1 GCA_030946965.1 Acidobacteriota bacterium | reverse complement strand
TCCCTCCGGCGCGAACGCAGTACCGGAACATGTATCTATCGAGCGGCGCTCACGCGAATACAAACGCCGGCGATGGACGGCTTTCCTGGCGTGCGCCGGCTGGGGACTCAAGCCCGGATTGTTACGTTTACGATCCCGCCAATCCGGTTCCGAGCACGGCCGGCAATAATTGCCGCGGCGCTCCCACGCTCTCCGGTCCTCGCGACTAACTAACGCCCTATCGAGAGCCGTACGGACGTGCTGGTTTACACTTCGGAGGTGCTCACCGACGATCTTGAAGTGACCGGACCGGTGAAGGTGGCGCTCTTCGCCTCTAGTCCCACGCTCTAAACACCGATTTCGTGGCGAAGCTGATTGACGTTTCCCGGATGGCCGCGCCATCACTATGTGCGAAGGGATTTTGCGGGCGCGGTACCGCGAAAGCACGAGCCGCCCTAAATTACCAGCAGCCACTTTCCGGAGTTCGACCGAAACCCAAATACCGGGGAGCCGTTCGGAATGTCAGCCAAGATTAAGATCGCGCACCAGACAATCTATCACTCGGGCACGCACCTTTCCCATATCGTCCTTCCAGTTATTCCGTAGCCCGGGTTTGATAGTATCTGTGAATGCGTTTTCTCATCATCCTGGTTCTGAGCGCCGGTTTCTTCCTGGCCGTGGACGCCGATACATCCTCCGGGCCCATTGAGTTCCGCACGCATGTGATTGAATCCAACATGCCGGGCGGTTACTCGGTGATCATTGCCGATGTTAATAATGACAAGCAGCCCGACGTAATCGGCATGACGTCCCAGTTGACCGAGTTAGCGTGGTACGAGAATCCGGGTTGGGAGCGCCACGTCATGATCAAAGACATGAAGGGCATGGTAAATTTGGCCGCTTACGATGTCGATGGCGATGGCATCCCCGAGTTAGCGATACAGAATGAGTTCAGCATGGTCGCTTCGAAGAGTCCGGGTCTGGTTTGGTTGCTGCAACATCAGGGTGATCCGAAAGGTCTCTGGAAGGCGTCGAAAATCGACCAGGTAATCACCTCGCACCACGTCGCGTGGGCCGACATCGATGGCGACGGGAAAAAGGAGCTAATCAACGCACCCCTGATTGGGCCCAAAGGTTTGGCGCCGCGTTTCGATCAGGACAACGTGTCGCTGTTCTACTATCGGACGCCCAGCGACTTACAGGGTGAATGGGCGCGCCGGTTGATCGACGACAAGCTAAAGGGCGTGCTGCACCGCGCGCGGGTTGTGCAATGGAACAGCGGTCCGCGCGAGCAAATCTTAACAGCCGGTTTCGATGGCATCGTTTTGCACGAAGCGGCTGGAAAGGGGGACGCCATCCAGTGGAAGCACACGGTGCTCTCGAAAGGTCACGAAGAAGAAGCGCCGCGCGCCGGAACTAGCGACGTCAAGATGGGGCGGTTGCACGCCAATCGCATAATGGCCGCGGTGGAGCCGTGGCACGGCAACGAAGTGGTCGTCTACACGCAAGACAAATCGGGAGCATGGCAGCGCAAGGTCATCTTTAGTGAACTTAAGGAAGGCCACGAAGTTTGTGTAGGCGACTTTAACGGCGACGGACGGGACGACATTGTTGCCGGAGATCGAGCCAAGGGCCAAATTTCAAGCTCGCATATTTTTTATGCGCAGGACGATCAGGGCCGGCAGTGGCATCACGAAATCCTCGATCCCATGGGCATGTCCGCGTCGGGATGCCAGGTGGCCGACATCAATCACGACGGCCGCCCAGATATCGTGATGATCGGCGGCGCCACGCACAATATCAAGTGGTACGAGAATCTGGGGACAAAGCTCAGCGCGCGGCAGTGAATCAGATCGCTTTTTTGCCCGAAGCTTTTTTCCCCGGTGTCTTCTTGGCCGGTGCTTTCGCGACTGCCGCTTTCTTAGGGGGCACCTTCGCGCCGGACTGACGCGCTTCGCTCAACCCGATGGCGATCGCCTGTTTAGGATTCAGCACTTTCTTCCCGCTCTTTCCCGATTTGAGTTCCCCATGCTTGAACTCATGCATGACCTTTCCTACTTTTTTCTGGGCAGGACTCGCCTTCTTTTTCGTAGCCATTCGTCAAAAATAGCGCAAGCCCATCCAAGTAGCCACTGTCTTAAGGCAATACGGCCCAGTACCGTCGAGGTCCCCGGGCCGCTGAATTTGATGTGGCAGTGCCGTCGCGGACTACGCCCGCGCGCGCCCCCGCTTCATCATACCAATGCTGCCGAGTAAGGCGCCCCCAACAAGCAGAGCGCTTCCCGGTTCTGGAACCGATGTCGAAGCGGTTCCGACGGCGAAACTCAGACTGCTCGGCAGTGTCAGGGTCTGGCCCGGAGCCAGGCTCAAGCCCACCGTGCCCGCGCCGCTGAAGGCTCCCGTTGAATCCGACGGGATGCCGGTGTTGACAATCGCCGTGTTGAAGGTCCCTGCCGCAAGCGAGAAAGGAACGGATTTTGTGAAAGGAGATGTCACGTTGAGGCTTCCCAGCGCGCGCGTGCTGCCGCTGAGTAAACCGTCGATATTCACGGAAAGCGGCGTTGCTCCCGGTGAACCAATCCCCTGAATGGTGAAGCTCAGGACGTTACCGCTGCATGGGGCCGTGGTGGACGCGCAGCTTACCGAGCTGTTCGTGATAAAAGCGGTCGATCCCGAAAACATGCTGTTGATAGTCGCGATGAACGGGGACCCATCAATAGGTGTAGCCGTGAAGCTAGTAATTGTTGCAGCCGAACTCGTTATGGCGCCGAGTAATGTGAAGCCGAATATTATCGAAACTCGCATATGCGTGATCCTCTGTAGGTGATTTGTAACAGCGCTACGCTTGCATGAGACGGTTTATGCGCAGGTAAGACTGTTAACGCTTGTGAAGCGCAACCCAAGCTATCACGATAGGGTCGTCCCAGATAACCATGTTTGGCTTGTGCGTACTGGAACCCGCTTGACATTAAGCCTTGATACAATCCCGGCATGTCCACTCGCGATTTCACTCGCCGGGGAGCCTTCAGGGCCGCCGCTTCCGGCATTACGGCGGCGTCGTACAAGCGGCTGCGCGGCGCGAACGACCGGGTGCAGGTCGGGTTCATCGGCTACGGCCTGATCGGCAGCCAGCACGTGCATGATTTCAGTAATCAGCCCGACGTGGATATGGCCGCCATGTGCGACGTATATCAACCGCGCCTCGAGCAGGGGGTTGCCGCCTGCGGACAGAAGGCCAAGCCATATTCCGATTTCCGGAAGATGCTCGACAACAAAGATCTGCACGCGATCGTCGTCTCCACGCCGGACCACTGGCACGCGCTGATGACCATCATGGCGTGCGGCGCGGGCAAAGACGTCTATGTGGAAAAGCCGCTGACGCTCTTTGTCAAAGAAGGGCGCTGGATGGTGCAAGCGGCGCGCAAATACAATCGCGTGGTTCAAGTGGGCACGCAGCAGCGATCGGGCCCGCACTACCAGAAAGCCAAAGAGCTGCTTGAGTCCGGTTACATCGGCCAGATCGTCAGCACCCGCGGCGGATCGTATCGCAACATCATGCCGGGCTTTGGCGCGCCGCCGGATGGCCCGCCGCCCAGCGATTTCGATTACGATATGTGGCTCGGCCCCGCGCCCAAGCGGCCTTACAATCCCAAGCGCGGCATTTACCATTTCCGCTGGTTCTGGGATTACTCGGGCGGCCAGATGACCAATCTCGGCGCGCATGAGGTCGATATCGTGCAATGGGTAATGCAGATGAAAGGGCCGTCCGCCGTATCCTCGAGCGGAGGCCGCTTCGCGCTCAACAAAACCGGGCAGGATAACGGCGAAACGCCCGACGTGCAGGACGCGCTATTCGAATATCCGGGATTCACGAGCGCGTTTTCGTTGCGGGAAGTATCGGCGGGCCGCCCGCGCCCCGGCGGCGGCCTGGAGTTCTGCGGCGTCAAAGGCACGCTCACCATTTCGCGTAGCGGTTTTGAAGTGTACCCCGATATGAAAGGCGATCCGCTAAACGCGATTCCGGTGTTCGCGGGACACCCGGCCGGGGCCCCGCACGGTCAAACCGTAACGCCTCAACCGTGGACGCAAGCCATGAAAATGCCGGGGTCGTCCAGCGACCAGTTCAATCTGCACGTCCGCAACTTCGTCGATTGCATCAAGTCGCGGCAGCGGCCGATCGCCGATGTGGAGCAAGGCCATCAAGTGACTACGGCTTGCCACCTGGCGAATATTTCAATGCGTCTGGGGCGCAAGATTCGCTGGAATCCGGATACGGAAGACATCGAGGGCGATAAGGAAGCCGCGGCGTGGCTGGTGCGCCCGTATCGTAAACCGTGGGACGATGTGCTTCGGAGTTACCAACTGTGACATCAACCGTGATAACAACCGTGACCAGAAGAGACTTTGTATCGCTTGCGTCCGCCGCCGCTGTGTCCGCCGTGTCGCCGTTAGCGGCCGCGACACTCGATGGCACGCCGCCCAAGACGCGAATGGGTATCGCGAGCACTTCTTACATGACTTACCGGCGGTTCAGCGATCCCTCGGAATTGTTGGAGCATGCTCACGCGCTCGGAGCAGGCGGGATTCAAGCCGGGCTGAGCACAACCGATCCCGCGGTGTTGAAAAAGTTGCGCGCGCGCGCCGAAGAATTGGGCATGTACATCGAGGCCATGGCCAACTTGCCGAAGAAGGACGATTCCGGCGCCTTCGAAAATTCCATTCAGGCGGCGAAAATCGCGGGTGCTTTGTGTGTCCGGACGGCCTGCCTGAGCGGACGCCGCTACGAAAATTTTAAGAGCCTTGCGGAATGGCAGCAGTTCACGACCGAGAGCATCGCGGCCATCAAACGCGCCATCCCGATTGTAGAAAAGCAGCGCGTGGCCCTCGCGATCGAGAATCATAAGGACTGGACGGTTCAGGAGCTGGCGGCCATCCTGAAAGACAGTCCCAGCGAATATCTGGGAGTCTGCCTCGATTTTGGCAATAACATTTCGCTGCTCGACGATCCCATGGAAGTTGTCGAGACCTTGGCTCCGCACGCTTTTTCCGTGCATGTCAAAGACATGGGCGTCGAGCCATACCGGAACGGCTTTCTACTCTCGGAAGTGCCACTTGGAGAGGGCATCCTCGATCTGAAGAAAATGGTCGCAACGGTGCGCAAAGCGCGTCCGGACACGCGCATAACGCTTGAGATGATCACGCGCAATCCGCTCGAAGTGCCATGCCTCACCGAAAAATATTGGGGCACATACCCGGAGAGGAGCGGTCTATATTTAGCGCGGACCTTGCAGATGGTTCACAAGGAATCGGACGGGTTGTCCGCGCTGCCGAGAATGGATTTACAGTCGAAGCCCGCGCTGCTTCGCCTCGAAGACGAAAACGTCAAGATCTGCCTGCATTACGCGCGGGAGCGGCTCCAAGTCTAGCGTTATTTGACCGCCGGTACCGGCGGAGGCGGAGGCACTACCGGCGCGGGGCCGAAAAAACTGTCGTCGATAATGACATTCGCATTCTTCCGCAGGTCCTCGACTTCGGTCTTGGCGAGTTCCGGCCGTAATTTTTTCTCTATCTCCGGACGCACTTCATCGAACGTCTTCGATTCTTTCTGTTCCACCTTGATGATGTGATATCCGAACGGAGTCTTAACCGGTTCGCTGATCTGGCCGATGGGAAGCGAAAACGCGGCCTGCTCAAACGGAGGCACCATCTGCCCGTGCTTGAAGAGGCCCAGGTCTCCCCCATTCGCGCCGGAGCCGGTATCGTCCGACTGCGTCTTCGCCAACTCCGCGAAGTCCGCGCCGGCTACCAGCTTCTTGCGGAGATCCTGCGCTTTCGCCAACGCCTCTTCGTCCGTGAGTTCCTTACCGCCGGCCGACGCTGGAGACGGAGAACCCTTCGCGCGAACCAGAATGTGACGCGCTTTTACCTGCTCGTATTCGGACTTGTGATCGTCGTAATATTTCCGCGCCGCGGCATCGTCCACTTTGGCGTTGTCTAGCAAATCCTGATACAGCGCGCCCGCTAGCAGGTTGTCGCGTTGAAATGCCAACTGCTGCTGAACGACGGGCTTCTGGTCCAGCTTGCGCTTCTCCGCTTCCCGCGAGAGAAGCTTTAACCGGATCAACTGCTCCACGAACTGCCGCTTTCCCGGACCTCTCGCGGAGGTTTGAATCTGTTCGGGCAGCGCGGCCACCATCTTGTCGTACTGAGCTTCCGTGATCTTCTCGTTACCGATCGTCAGTATGACTTTGTTCGGATCCGCCGGGACCGCTGGCAGAAGCGCCGGACCGGAATGGGCCGGGCCGATGGGAGGAAGGCGCCCGGGCTCGGCGTGAGTCGACGGAGCGGGAGGGGTCTGGGCGGACAATGCCAAAACCGTACTGGCAAACACACTTAATTTAAATGACTTCACTCTAATATCGTATCTTACGGCTATTGAACGGCTTTACAATGTGGGTTCCATGCTGGAAGAACTCAAGGGCTCGGAGACGCTGCTGGTGGCCGACGATGAACCGGTCGTTCTGTCGCTCGCCCGCGCGATCCTGGCGCGCTACGGCTACCAGGTATTTCTCGCTGCCGACGGCGCCGAGGCCTTGCGGATTTGCCGCGATAAACACAAAACTATCGACCTTCTGCTGACGGACGTCATCATGCCGCGCATGTCCGGCCTGGAGCTCGCGCATTGCGTGAAGGAGCTAAACGGCGCCATGCGCTGCATCTTCATGTCCGGTTACGATTACGACCAAATTCGTAATCATGGCGGCGGAAATCTTAACTGCGACTATTTGAGGAAGCCCTTTACCCCCGAGGCGCTATTGCGGAAGGTCCGCGAGACCTTGGACGCCCCCAAGGCGAATTCGAATTAGTAACTCGTTATTAGTGAACCGTTCCGTTCTGATACGCGAAAACCGCGCTCTGCAATCCGTATTCGTATTTTGCGCTTGCGCTCGCGATCTCGGCCGAGGTCTTGTTCAACTGCGCCTGGCTGAGTTCGACGATCGAGCTTAACCCCAGGTCGTAACGCGTTTGCGCCAGATCGAGCGCAAGCGTGGCTTCGCTCAATAGTTCCGCCGTCACCGCGAGCCGCTGAAATGCCGTGCTCGCGTTGAGCCACGCTACCTGCACGTCGCGCGCCACGCGGTTCTCGAGCGACCGCATATTCCGCTCGGCGGCTTGCGCGCGCAGCTCGGCTTCCTGTTGGCGCGCGGTGAACAATCTTCCATTGAAAATCGGAATATTCATGTTAACGCCCGCGGCCCCGTAGCGGCCGTGCAGCGTATCTTCATGCCCCGGTATCACGCCGGCACTCGCCAAAGCCGTGATCGACGGGCGTTTCAGATCCTTTTCCGCCTCCGCGAACCGCAGCAGGCCATTATATTCCGCGCGCAAACTCGCGATTTCCGGCCGTGTCTTCAGCGCTTGTTGAACCAGCGGCGCGGCGTCGGCGGGAAGAGCCGCCGGGGAGTCCGGATCGGAAAGCGTGAACGTGCGCGAATCGCCGTATCCCAGCGCGACGGATAAGTCCGCGAAAGCCGCGCGCACTTCGTTTTGCGCATTAATCAGCAGCAGTTTCGATTCGGCCAGATTCACGTTGGCGAAACTTACATCCAGGCCCGATTTCAGCTTGCTGTTTGCCAGCGCCGTAACCTGGTCCGAAACGGTCTGCCGCGCGCCCACCGTCTCCGTCGCTACCACCGATACGGTTTGCGCCCGCAGAGCCGCATAGTAAGCGCGATCCAGTTGAAGAATAATGTCCTCGCGCGTGGCTTGCGCGTTATCCCGCTCCGCTTCAGCGCGCAACCGGGAGCTTTCCGTAAGGTTCGCCGTGCGGCCAAAATCGGTGATGAGCTGGCCGAAGGTGACACCGCTGGCGAAGCGATTGTAAATCACCGGGTTATTCAGATTACCCGCGGCGATGCGGCTGTTTGCCAGAGCGCCGGCGCCAGTTACGCTGCCGTAAATCGTGGGGAGCGCGGCAGAGCGGATTTCGAGCGTCACTTGATTGGCGGCCGCCGCGCGCAACAGAGCGGCGCTGACGTCGGGATGATTCTTGACGGCGATCGCTTCGGCTTGAGTAAGAGTAAGAGGCTGCTGCGCGGAAAGCGTGGCCGCCGCCGCAAGCGCCAGAACGGTTCGAAGCATCCGCATTCCTGGGCGCATTATTGCGCCTCCCGATTGCGGTACACGATGTAGTAGGCCGCCGGCACGACGAACACCGTCAAAATAACCGAAACCGTTAATCCGCCACAAATCGCCCTGGCGAGCGGCGCATACGATTCGCTTCCCGCTCCCAACTTCAATGCCATCGGCAGCAGCCCGATGATCGTCGCGAGCGACGTCATCAGCACGGGCCGCAGCCGCACGCGGCAAGCGCTCGCCACCGCTTCGCGCAACGCCAACCCGTCTTCGCGCAACCGGTGCGTGAACTCCACAATCAAGATGCTGTTCGAAACCACGATGCCGACCAGCATCACGATTCCCATCAGCGACATCACGTTCAACGTTGTGTTAGTCAGCCATAGAGTCAGCAATACTCCGGTCAGCCCCGTCGGCACGGCCAGCAGAATCAGAAATGGATCGATGAACGACTTGAACTGCGCTACCAGAATCAAGAACAGCAGCACGACCGCGAGACACAGCCCCAGCCCGAAGCTCTTGAACGATGCGCGCATTCCCTGCACCATGCCGCGCAGCGTGACAACCAGCCCGTTGGGGATTTCGGATTTCGCGATCAGGCCGTCAATCGAGTTTGCGATCCGGCCCAGGTCCTCGCCGGTCGGCTGCACATATATGTCCGTAATGCGGCGCAGTTGATAATGGTCCACTTCGGTCGGGGATACGATCTTGGTGATGGTGCTGACCGCGTCGAGGCGCGTCGGGTTCACTTCGCGCGCCGAGCGAAGCGGAATTGCACGGAGATCCTGCAAGGTCTTAACCTGTGCTTCGGGATACTGCACCGTCAGCATGTAATCGTTGCCGCTTTTGGGGTCGATCCAAAAGCTCGGCGCGATCATGCCGTTCGATGTGAGCGCGGTGATCACGTTATCGACCACCTCGCGCTGATTCAAGCCAAGCTGGCTTGCTCGTTCGCGATTTATGTCGAGCTCGAGCGCGGGATAATCGATATCCTGCGGAATGAAGGAGTCGCTTACGCCGGGAACAGCGCGGATCTTGTTGGCCAGTTCCACTGCCGTGTTGTAACCCGCTTTGATATTCGAGCCGGCCACTTGAACGTCAATCGGCGCCGGCAGGCCCATGTTTAATACCGCATCCACCAGTCCGCCCGATTGGAAATACCCGCTCAACTGCGGCAATTCGCTCGCCATGCGCTTGCGCATGCGGTCCATGTATTCGTAGCTGCCTATTTTGTGATCTTCTTTCAAGCTCACCTGAATAAATGCGGTGTGCTGCGCGGAATTGGACGTGTAGATAGCCGAGAAATCCGGCACGGTCCCGATATTTGAAACGATCATGCCCATGTCTTCGGGCAGCACGACCTCACGCGCGAGTTGTTCGACCTTCGCGACATCCCGCTCTGTAACTTCGATGCGCGTGCCGCTAGGGGCCTTGATGTTGATAACAAATTGCCCGGCGTCGGTGCGCGGGAAAAAGGATAGGCCGAGCAGCGGATAAATTGCCAGACTCACGGCAAACATCAGCATGATTCCGGCAACCACCGCCACCGGACGATTTAACGCGCGGTCTATCAGCCAATCGTACCCACGGAGCATTTTCTGAAATCCGCGGTTGAACGCGTCGTTGAACCGCGCGCCGGGAGACTTCCGTTTCGGGATACGCGCATGCGCCGGGTTATCCCCTTTATCAGGCACTATGACGC
>JALYXS010000162.1 GCA_030946965.1 Acidobacteriota bacterium | reverse complement strand
CCGTACGATCCTCCGAAGCAGATACCAATCACCAACGTGCTCGGGATGACCGAGCCGGAAAAGTGCCCTGGTTATGCGGAATTCACGCTGAATGGGGCGCAATACCGGCTGGAACCCGTCATCGAGGACGACGAACCAAGCCAGCTTTTTTTCATTTTCCGCGACCTCACCAGCGACCGCGAATCCTACGGCTCGGGCCGATTTCTCTACGCCGATTTCCCCAAGGCCGGCCAAGTCATGCTCGATTTCAACAAAGCCTACAATCCGCCGTGCGCATTTACCGCGTTCGCGACGTGCCCGTTGCCGCCGCATCAAAATCGGCTTCCCGCGCGCATCGAAGCCGGCGAAAAACGCTACGGAAAGCATTAGATGCTCATTCTCGCCTCGCAATCGCCGCGCCGCCGCGAGCTTCTGGCGAATGCCGGCATCCCCTTTACCGTTTGCCCCGCTAGCCTCGACGAAACCGTGAACGATGGCGAATTGCCCGAAGACTACGTGAAGCGCCTGGCCGAACAAAAAGCGCTTGCCATCGCAGGTGCGCCCGGCGATATCGTCCTAGGCGCGGACACCGTCGTCGTGATCGCCAACCAGATCCTTGGCAAGCCCGCCGGCGTTGCGGATGCCATCCGAATGCTCCACGCGCTCTCCGGCCGCAAGCACGAAGTGATCACGGGAATCTGCTTGAAGGGCGGCGGAAAATTAATCGCGGATTGGGCCGTGACCAAGGTCTGGTTCGCGCAGATGAGCGATACGGAAATCGAGCAATACGTCGCGAGCGGCGAGCCGATGGACAAAGCCGGCGCGTACGCGATTCAAGGGATGGGCTCGAAATTTATCGAGCGCATCGATGGCTCGTACAACAACGTTGTCGGTCTTCCCGTGTCGCTCGTTTACAAATATCTGAAAACCTTATCCGCGTAAAGCGATGCGGCCCTCTAAACTTCGCTGGCTGATGATCGGCCTCGTCTTCTGGGCCACGGTCATCAACTATCTCGACCGCCAAACGCTCTCCGTCGCGGCCCCCGTGTTGCGCGCGCAGTTCCACATGAGCAACATCGTTTACTCGCGCGTGGTTTTCGCGTTCATGCTCGCGTACACCATTGCGAACGGGATTTCGGGGCCGTTGATCGACCGGCTCGGCACGCGCGTGGGTTATGCGGCGACCATCGCCTGGTGGTCCATTTCCGCGATTCTCCACGCGTTCGCGACCGGCCCGGTCAGCCTGGGAATCTACCGGTTCCTGCTCGGCATGGGCGAAGCGGGAAACTGGCCGGCGGGTGTAAAGGTGGTCTCCGAATGGTTCCCGGCTGAAGAACGCGCGCTCGCCGCGGGCATCTTCAACACTGGGTCTTCCGTCGGCGCCATTCTCGCTCCTCCTTTGGTTGCCTGGATTCTACTGACCCACGGGTGGCCCAGCGCGTTTCTTTCGATCGGCGTGTTGGGCTTGCTCTGGATAATGGTCTGGTTACCTGTTTACCGCACTCCCCGCGAAGCGACCCGTGAAGCGGTTCCCGCGCGCGTGCCGTTCTGTACTTTGTTTCGCGCGCGGTTCGTCTGGAGCCTGACGCTGTCGAAAATCTTCCTCGACCCCGTCTGGTATTTCTATATTTTCTGGTTCCCCGAGTATTTAAAAAACGCGCGCCATTTCGATATGGCCTCAATTGGAAAATATGGCTGGATTCCATTCGCCGTCGCCGGCCTCGGCAACCTTTTCGGTGGCGGACTCTCCGCATTTTTGCTGCGCCGCGGCTGTTCGCTCACCATCGCGCGCAAGGGTTCGGCAACTGTCTTTTTGTGTCTGATGCTATCCGCGATTCCCGCCGTATTGGTGCAAAATGTATGGCTGTCTATTGCGTTCGTATCGATCGCGATGATGGGCTACACGGGCGCGCTCGCGAACACGCTCGCATTTCCGGCGGACGTTTTTCCGAAACATATGGTGGGATCGGTTTGGGGCCTTGCCAGCATGGGCGCGGGATTCGGCGGAATGATTTTCGTTTTGATTACGGGCTGGGTGGTCGAGCACTACTCGTACATTCCTGTGTTCTTTGGATTCGGAATCATGCCGCTGATCTGCGCCGCCATCCTATGGACGCTGTTGGGGCCGATTCGCTACGGAGCGGCGGGGTTTGATTAACCCGCATTTCCGATGTGGCGCACGCACTCCTGCGTGCCGTGTCGAGACTCTTCTCGACACTTGTTCGGCGTCCGCGCGCCACGTAATGAGGATTGTGTTAAGGCCGTTCGTGGCCAGAATT
>JALYXS010000153.1 GCA_030946965.1 Acidobacteriota bacterium | reverse complement strand
GTAATTCAACCGCCGGCGGCAATCCATCTTCCCTCCCCGGTTCCCACCGCTTGGCAAGTTCCCGCCGCGCTCGCTTGCCGCATTCTTGAATGTTGCCAGAGCGCCGTTTGTTCCCGCGGTCCTCCCGTTTGATTTTCTCCGTCTCAGTTGGATAGCGATTACCGGCAGGCGCGAGCCTACCCGTGTTCGCTCCCTGCAATCAGCTTCATAAACCAGGAGAATGTCATGCGGAAATACAAATCGCTATTATTATTTTTGCTTCTTTGTTGCGGTTGGCCGCGGCACGCAGCGGCTCAATCGATGGGACGCGCTGGAACCATCACGGGAGTAGTTACCGATCCCTCAACCGCCACGGTCGCGGGCGCGACTGTCACCATAGCCAATCGCGTTACCGGACTTAGCCGCAACGCGACAACGGATGCTTCCGGCGGTTTCAAGTTTAACGACGTGCCTCCCAACAATTATCATTTGGAAGTGGCTGCCGGCGGTTTCCAAACCGCGCAACAGGATGTTACGGTCCGGACTTCGGTTCCGATAGCCCTTGCCATCGCCCTGAAGCTTAGCTCGGAAACGACGTCCATCGAAGTTCATTCCGATGCGGCGGATATCGTCGAGAGCGTTGCCAGCACGCACACGGATCTCGACAGCGCCGTGCTTTCAAAACTGCCGCTCAGCAACACCGGTTCCGGGATCAGCGACGCGATTACGCTGGCAACGCCGGGTGTCGTGGCCGATTCGAACGGCTTCTTCCATCCGCTCGGCGATCACGCGGAGACGGGTTTTTCCTTCGATAATCAGCCGGTTACGGACCAACAAAGCAAGCAGTTCTCGACGCAGATGCCGGTCAACGCCATCGCATCGATGGAGGTAATCGCCGGCGCGCCCCCAGCGGAGTTCGGCGATAAGGGAAGTTTGGTGGTGAACGCAATGACTAAGTCCGCGCTTGGACAACCGAAGCCATTTGGGAGCCTGAGCGCGAACTATGGTTCGTTCGGTACTTATGGCGAGAATTTCACGTATGGGATTGGCGGACCCAAGTTCGGCAATTTTCTTGTCGCGAATTCGGAGCGCTCCGGCCGGTATCTGGATTCGCCCGAGTTCTCGCCCTTGCACGACCGGGGCAACAACGAAACCATTTTTAACCGGTCGGATTACCAGCCGACGGGGTATGACACGCTCCACCTGAATCTATTTTTCTCGCGCGCGCATTTCGAAACGCCAAACACGTACGACCAGCAGTCCGCCGGGCAGGATCAGCGGCAGCGCATTCTGTCGTACAACATCGCCCCGGGTTACGTGCATGTTTTCGGCGCGACGACGTCACTCACCGTTAATCCATTTTTTCGTCAGGATCAGGTGTTGTATTCGCCCAGCGGCAACGCGTTCTCGGATCTGCCGGCGACCGTGGGACAGAGCCGCCGCTTGAGCAACCTCGGCGTGAAGGCCGATGTTTCCTATGTCCATGGAATTCATAATGCCAAGGCCGGCGTGCAGGTCACTCACACTTTTCTGACCGAGGATTTCAACTTTGGGATTACGGACCCGGCGTTCATCGATCCGGTCCAGCAACCCGGCCTGATCCCCTACGACCTCACTCGGCCCGGCGGACGGCAGTTCACTTTCCACGGCCACACCGACGTGAAGCAGGAAGCTTTTTACGCGCAGGACAACATAACTCTGGGCGGATTCAGCATACAGGCCGGCGTCCGGGCGGATATCTACCGGGGCCTGAGCGCGGCGTCGGGCATACAGCCCCGCACCGGCATTTCCTATTTATATAAGCCGACCGCGACGGTTCTGCGGCTATCCTATTCGCGTTTTTTCGAAACGCCCTATAACGAAAACCTGATTCTTTCGAGCGCGACCGGAGCGGGCGGTCTCGCGAGCAATACGTTCGGGGCTTTCGGTTCGACGGCGCTCAAGCCGGGCCGCCGCAACCAATACAACGCCGGATTTGAACAGGGCATCGGCAAGCACATTGTCGTCGATGGAGGTTATTTTTGGAAATACACGGATAATGCGTTCGATTTCGACAATCTGTTCAATTCGCCGATCGCATTTCCCATCGAATGGCGAAAATCGAAGATTGACGGGCTTTCTCTTCGAGTGAATCTCGCGGAGGTGAAGGGGTTTAGCGCATTCACGGTGTTGGGCCACACGCGCGCGCGCTTTTTCGGACCGGAAATCGGCGGCCTGATTTTCAATTCGCCGCTGAACAATACAGTGTTCCGGATCGACCACGATCAGGCGTTTCAACAAAATACGCATCGCCGCTATCAGTACAAGAAAAATGGGCCCTGGGCGTCGTTCACCTGGCGTTACGAC
>JALYXS010000129.1 GCA_030946965.1 Acidobacteriota bacterium | reverse complement strand
CGGAACATGGGCGATCCTCGAATCCATGGCGCGCTGGTCTGCGCGGCTCGAAGTTGCCCGCCTCTGCGGCGCGAGGCATATACGGAGGCGGCTCTGAACGAGGAATTGGACGCCAACTTTCGGATGTGGCTTGCCGAGCCGTCTCGCAACCAGTTCCTGCCGGACAAGAGACTGGCTAAGGTGAGTAAGATTTTCCAGTGGTATGCGGGAGACTTTGCGAAAGCGGGCGGAGTACCCCGCACTCTGGAGAAGTTTGCGCCTTCGCGCTCATTCGCGATCTCAAACAAACTGGAATATCAGAGCTACAACTGGGGACTGAACGATAGCGGTTCGCTGGGTGCATCATATTCCGAATTCGAGTTCTTCATCGACTATGCCCGGAATGGATATCTGCGCTCCAGCATCGAAGATTGGTTTTTTGGACTTGGCAAAAAGTATGGCGTGAATCCGGTGATCTTCGGTACGGTCTACGTGGGTGCGATTCCGTTTTTCTTGTTATCGACCGCGTGGCTGGTCCGCAATTTACGGCGCCGTCGATCGCCTGTAGCGCCTCTACTCTCCTCGGCCTTCTTCTTTGTGTCGGCTTACTTGTACCTGCTTGTGGCGGGGAAGAACATTCCGGTTTGGGTCTACATCTTCGTCGCCGGCATGCTTGCATTCGGCGCATGGTCCACGGTCCGCAAAGTGAAAGCACAGGTAGCTTCCGGAAGACAGTCCGCGTGATTACGTCAGGAGTTTACGAATGCCTGGAACCATCGTGTTCGACGTGAGCCCGCAATTTGAACGAATGTTCGGCGACGGAAGCGTGCTTCGGGAGTGGTTCTCCCTGATGCTTTTGCATTCCGAAGCCGCAACGCTAGCCGGACCATACTTCGATTTCGGCACGCTTGCCGTAGCCGCGCTCGACATGGTTTCGGCTAGCCGGTCGCAGCCGGTTTCTCAAGCCGCCACAAAGGAGGTGCTCGACAATATTCTCCAGTTGCCGCCTCATCCGGAGGTGAGAGACGCTCCGCGGTTATTGAAAAACGCTCTCCACTCGTGGAACCGCCGGACGTGATCGGTCCCGATCTTCGCGTACTGGCAGAACAGATCGTCGCGCGTGAAAAGACAATGCTGAATAATGCGGTGGTCGCGGGTTCGCGCTCCGCCCGGCTTACCATTGAGCTTTCATATGGCAATCGCATCGATTAACCCTGCTACCGGCGAGACTCTCCAAACCTTCGCCCCTCTTTCCAGCGAGGAGTTGGAAACGAAGCTCGCACTCGCCTGGTCCGCTTACCAAACGCATCGCAAGACATCCTTTCCCGAGCGCGCCAATAAACTTCTGCGCGCGGCGGAGATCCTGGAATCCGAGAAACATCGCTTCGCGAAAATCATGACCTCGGAAATGGGCAAGACGCTGAAATCGGCCATCGACGAAGCGGTGAAGTGCGCGTCGGGCTGCCGTTACTATGCGGAAAATGGCGAGCGGTTGCTGGCCGACGAACCTGTCGCGACCAATGCTTCGCGCAGCTTTGTGCGCTACCGGCCGCTCGGGCCCGTCCTCGCCATCATGCCGTGGAACTTTCCGTTTTGGCAGGTCTTCCGGTTCGCCGCTCCCGCCTTAATGGCGGGGAATGTGAGCTTGCTGAAGCATTCGTCGAACGTTCCCCAATGCGCGCAAGCCATCGAAGAAATTTTTAGCCGCGCGGGTTTTGCCGGAGGTGTGTTTCAGACGCTGCTGATCGAATCGAATCGCGTCGAATCCGTGCTTAACGACGATCGTGTCGTCGCCGCCACGTTGACCGGCAGCGAGCCGGCGGGCAGGTCCGTCGCGGGCCAGGCGGGCCAGCGGATCAAGAAGACCGTGCTCGAACTCGGTGGCAGCGATCCGTTCATTGTCATGCCCAGCGCCGATCTCGAGGAAGCTGTCTCCACCGCGGTTCGCGCCAGGACCGTCAATAACGGGCAGTCCTGCATCGCCGCCAAGCGGTTCATCGTTGCAGAGTCCATCTATAAAGAGTTTGAAAGCCGCTTCGTCGAACAGATGCGAAGCCTTGTCGTAGGCGATCCGATGGCGGATTCGACGCAAATCGGTCCACTCGCGACCGCGAAAATTCTCGCCGATTTGGACGCACAGGTTCGCCGCGCAGTCGAAGGCGGCGCGCGACTGCTAACCGGTGGGAAGAAGATGGACGGGCCGGGGAACTTCTATCCGCCAACCGTTCTGGCAAACGTCAGGCGCGGTTCACCGGTTTTTTACGAAGAGCTATTCGGCCCGGTGGCGATGCTGTTTCGCGCCCGCGACGCAGCCGGGGCAATCGAGATCGCGAACGATTCTCCGTTCGGCCTCGGCGCCAGCGTCTGGACCCGCGATGAAGCGGAACAGGAGCTTTTCATCGATGAAATCGAATCCGGCCAAGTCTTCGTGAATGGCATGGTGGCTTCCGACCCGCGCCTGCCGTTTGGCGGAGTAAAACATTCGGGCTATGGCCGCGAACTGGGCGCTTTCGGCATTCGAGAGTTCATGAACATCAAGTCGGTCTGGCGCCGGTGAAGCCGTCTGATAAACTTCAATCAAAGCCTCTGGATGTTCATCCATGACCAAAACCGATTCGGATTTGCCCCACACTTTGGGCGCGCTGCGCGCTAGCAGCTTCTCGGAACAGCATCTGCGCGCCAGGAGCGTTAAAGACGAACTTCGCGCCAACCTCATTTGCAAAATTCAACGCGGCGAAACCCTGTTCCCCGGCATCGTGGGTTACGAAGACAGCGTCGTTCCGCAGATGGTGAACGCGGTCCTTTCGAAACACAACTTCATTCTTCTTGGATTGCGCGGACAGGCGAAAACGCGCCTTGTCCGAATGCTGACGACTTTGCTCGATCCGCAAATTCCTTACGTGGCCGGCTGCGAAATTCACGACAACCCGTACTCGCCGATCTGCCGCCGCTGCCGTAATTTGATTGCCGCCGAAGGCGATCAGACGCCCATCGCCTATCTCGCGTCCGGGGACCGTTACGTCGAAAAACTCGCGACTCCCGACGTCACGATTGCCGATATGATCGGCGATATCGATCCCATCAAGGCGGCGCGCAGAGGTCAGGATATTTCGGACGAGTTGACGGTGCATTATGGCTTGGTCCCGCGCGCTAATCGAGGGATCTTCGCCATCAATGAACTGCCCGATCTCGCCGGAAAAATCCAGGTCGGCCTGTTCAACATCA
>JALYXS010000093.1 GCA_030946965.1 Acidobacteriota bacterium | reverse complement strand
GGGGATAGCCGGGCGGAATCAGCAGCGTTAATGCGTCCGGCACTACCGTGACCACCGCCGGCACGCATCCCGCGCTTTCCCCATCTACCTGAAGGTGAACGCGCCGGGCATGGCTATCGTGTCCGGGCGAAATAGTGACTCGTTTCGCCCGGAAAACTTCCACGCCCCGCATTCCCGAAATGCGCCCCGCGATCATGCCAAGCAAATACCTGGCATAGCGCATCGAGTGCCCCTTAAATAGAACCACTTCGAATTCGTCGTCCATCAGGCTAACGGTCTTCGCGATCTCAAAATCACCGCCGTAATTGCGCACCTTCGTAATCAGGGCGAAAGTGCAGGCGTGCGCCCGCTCGTCCACCGAAACCTGGAATTCCTCAAGATTTCGCCCAAACCGGCTGAAGCCGCCGATCCAATACGCAATCTTGCCGAGTCGCGCCTTGAGCGGCAGATTCAAATCGTAAATGATGTGGGCGTCCAGCCCGACGCCGGCCATTAACAGAAAGTGGCGCGCGGGTTCCGTATTCCGCTCCACGCGGCCGACGGACACACGGCGGGGGGAGCAATTCAAAAGCGCTTTGGCCGCCTTATCGATTTTCGAACTCAGCCCCATTTCGTTCGCGAGAACGTTAGCCGTCCCGCCGGGCAGGATCGCGAGCGGCACGGGCGAATGGATCATGCCTTCGAGCACTTCATTGATGGTGCCGTCGCCTCCAGCCGCGACCACCAGATCCGCGCCCTCGGCAATGCATCGTTTGGCGACATCTCCCGCCGTGCGCGGTCCGGTCGTCGGCGCGGATATCACGTCCGCTCCCCGGAAATATTCTTTGCCGCGCGCGAGGCGTCCGGCCTTACGGCCTCTTAGTCCTCCTGCTTGCGGATTGTAAACAATGGCAATGCGACGATAAGGAAAGATAGATTAATAATGACATGACGAAGACCGATGTCCTCGGGGAAATGGAAGGCTTGCGAGAAGCCATCCGGCATCACGAATATCAGTATTACGTTTTGGACCAGCCCGAAATCGGCGACGCGGAGTACGACCGCCTCATGCGCCAGTTGCAACAACTGGAGGAGCGCAATCCGGAGTTCGCCAGGCCGGATTCGCCGACCCGGCGCGTTGGCGGCAAACCGCGCGAGGGATTTGTCAAAATCGCGCACAGTTCTCCGATCCTGAGTCTGGATAACGCGCTCGATCCGAATGAGCTGCGCGAGTTCGACCGTCGCGTCCGCGAATTGCTGGGCGGAGCTGAATTCCGCTACGTGGTCGAACTCAAGATGGACGGGCTCTCCATGGCGGCGCGTTATCGCCATGGATCGTTCGAACAGGCCGTCACTCGCGGCGATGGGACCACCGGCGAAGAGGTCACCGAGAACGCTCGAACCATTCGCTCGCTGCCACTTTCCGTTTCTGGCAAGCTGGCCGGCTTGGACCGTTTCGAAGTGCGCGGTGAAACGGTAATGAACCGCGGTTCCTTCGAACGCCTGAATGCGGATCGCGAAGAACGGGGCCTTGCGCCTTTCGCGAACCCGCGCAACGCGGCGGCCGGATCGCTGCGGCTGCTCGAACCATCGGTTACGGCTTCGCGGCGGCTCGATTTTTATACGTACCTGATTTTGGCTGATGGGACGACCGTGTTCGAGAGCCATTGGGAGTCGCTCGAATGGCTCTCGAAACACGGGTTCAAGGTCAACGGCAAGCGCCGGCTCTGCGACACATTGGAGGACGTCCTGGCATTTTGCGCCGAATGGGAAAACAAGCGCGAAACTCTGCCTTACGAGATCGACGGCGTGGTGGTGAAAGTGGATAGCATCGCGCAGCAGCAGATTTTGGGAGTAACGTCGAAGGCGCCGCGTTGGGCTATCGCGTTCAAGTATGCCGCCCGGCAAGCGTCCACTGAGATTGAAAGCATCGGCGTGCAGGTGGGGCGTACGGGCGCGCTGACGCCAGTGGCGCATTTAAAGCCGGTGGTCGTTGGCGGAGTGACGGTTTCGCGCGCCACGCTTCATAACGAGGACGAAATTGAGCGGCTGGGGCTGCAAGTGGGCGACACGGTGATTGTCGAACGCAGCGGCGACGTCATCCCGAAAGTGGTTCGCGTACAGACGCAAGGTTCTTATCGCAAACCATTC
This sequence comes from Acidobacteriota bacterium, assembly GCA_030946965.1. GTDB lineage: Bacteria > Acidobacteriota > Terriglobia > Bryobacterales > Bryobacteraceae > JALYXS01. The sequence goes on along the minus strand of JALYXS010000093.1, from coordinate 6,258 downwards.
CAAATGCCCGCGGAGTGTCCAGTTTGCGGCGGCAAAACGGTCCGTGAAGAAGGGGAAGCCGCGACGCGCTGCATCAACACGAACTGTCCGGCGCGCTTGAAAGAATCGATCCTGCATTTCGCCTCGCGCGGAGTGATGAATATCGACGGATTGGGCGAAGCGCTGGTGGATCAGCTTGTCGAAAGCAAGCTGCTCAAGAGCGTTTCCGATATTTACAGCCTCACGTTGAAGCAGTTAACGGCGCTTGAGCGGATGGGCGTGAAGTCGGCGAGCAATCTGCTGCGGAATATCGAAAAATCGAGAAGCAATCCTCTTCCGAGGGTCATCCACGCGCTGGGAATCCGCTTCGTGGGCGGGCGGACGTCGGTGTTCCTGGCGGAGGAGTTCGGCGGCATGGACAAGATCGCGGCCGCTTCGCTCGAGGAACTTCAGAGGGCCGGGGAGGTAGGGCCGAAAGTGGCTGAGAGCATCATGCAGTTCTTCAAAGAGCCACGCAACCGGGAGCTGGTGGAGAGGCTGAGGAAGGCGGATTTGCGGTTCGAATATGCCGCGAAAAAGAAGGAGCGCGGCCCGCTCGACGGGATTACCTTCGTGCTTACCGGAACATTGCCGCAATTGAGCCGCGAGGAAGCCAAGCAGCGGATCGAGACGGCGGGCGGGAAGGTCCAGGGAAGTGTTAGCAAGAAAACAAATTACGTGGTGGCAGGGAACGAGGCTGGGTCGAAGCTGGAAAAAGCGGTGACGCTCGGCGTGCCGGTGATTGGCGAAGAGGATCTTTTGAGCCTGCTTGCGGGTAAATCGAAAGAGTAAAGTGCGCCATCCCGGCGGCGTGTCAAGATAGCAGAAATGTCTAAATTGACAGTTCTTGCCTGTTTCAATTTTGTTCTTTTCGCGGCGGACAACATGCCGCCCGCTCCCGAACGCGCGCTGGCGCGAGAAATTTACAAAGAGATGGTCGAAAGCAGGTCGGGTTTCACCACTGGCGCGACTACCCCAATAGCCGAATCGGTCGCGGCGAGATTGAAATCGGCGGGCTTTCCGGCTTCCGATATTTTCGTTGGGGGAGCCGCGCCACGGAAGGCCAATGTTGTCGTGCGCTACCACGGCACGGGCGCTCACAAGCCCATTCTGCTGCTGGCGCACACCGATGTCGTCGAAGCCAAGCGGGAAGACTGGAGCATGGATCCGTTCCAGTTCATCGAAAAAGACGGCTACTTTTACGGGCGCGGGACGGCGGACGATAAGGCGCAAGCCGCCGTCTGGATCGCGAATCTGATTCGCTACAAGAAAGAAGGGTTCAAGCCGGATCGCGATCTGATCGTCGCGCTAACCGCCGATGAAGAAGGCGGCGGTCCTTACAACGGCGTCGAGTGGCTGTTGAAAAATAAGCGCAGTTTGATCGATGCCGACTTCTGCTTGAACGAGGGCGCCAAGGGTGACTTGGTGAATGGAAAACGTATTGCGAACGATCTGGGATTGGCGGAGAAGATGTACGCCGACTTTCGCCTGGAGGCGCGCAACAAGGGCGGGCATAGCTCGCGCCCGGTTCCCGATAATGCCATCTACCATCTAGCGGGCGCGCTCTACCGCCTATCCAGTTTTGCGTTTCCCTTTCAATTGAACGAGGTCACGAAAGCCTACTTCCAGCAGATGGCGAAACTGGAAAAGGGCGCGCTCGCGGCCGATTACGCCAAGATCGGCGAGGGATCGGACGACGCATCGCAACGTGAGGCGATGAGCCGTGTTGCCGCCCTCTCACCTGTAATGAACTCGATGATGCGGACCACTTGCGTGGCCACCGAACTCGAGGGCGGACACGCCAAGAACGCTCTTCCGCAACTAGCGGCGGCCAATGTGAACTGCCGGATTTTCCCGGACGATTCCGTGGAACATGTTCTCGAAACGCTGAAGCAGGTTGCGGCCGACAATCAGGTCGCGATCACGATAACACAAGACGAGGGCCGGTCGCCGGCCTCGCCGATGCGCCCCGACATCCTGAAGGCTTTCAATAAGATTACCGATACAATGTGGCCGGGCGTTATTACGGTGCCATCCATGGCTACGGGGGCGTCCGACGGCCGTTATCTGCGGGAAGCCGGAATTCCAACCTACGGAGCCCAAGGGTTCTTTAGCGATCGCGACGATTCGCGGTCCCACGGGCGCGATGAGCGTATGTTGGTCCAATCGTTCTACGAGGGGCAGACCTTTTTATACGAGTTTGTAAAAGCGCTTTCGACCGAGAACTAGGCGAAATATTACTCCAGGCGGCCGAACTTGCCGTTGCGGAAATCCATCATCGCCTGGCGAATCTCGCCTTCCGTGTTCATGACAAACGGGCCGGATTGCACTACCGGCTCATCGATCGGCTCGCCGTTCAGGAGCAACAAATGGGCCCCGGCGTGCGAGTCAACCGTAATATCCTCGCCGTCGTTTTCGAACAGGATGAAATCGAGCGCGGCGGCGTTAGTGTTCCCGTTCACCGTCACATTGCCCATCAGAGACATCAGCGCGGTGTTCTCGCGTGCGGGAAACGACAGGTGAATGCGGCCTTTCGGATTCAGGCGAATATCGAACATCTTGATTGGCGAGAAGGTAGTCGCCGGGCCTCGGACTCCTTCGTATTCGCCCGCGATCACGCGCACCTGTCCCGCCGAATCCGGCAACTGAACCACGCCAATCTGGCTGGCAACGATGCTTTGATAACGCGGCGCATCCATCTTGTGCGTTCTGGGAAGATTCACCCAGATCTGCGCCATATGCATGGAGCCGCCGGCGCGCGCGAATTCCCGTTCGTGATATTCCTTGTGCAGAATGCCGGACGCCGCGGTCATCCATTGCACGTCCCCGGGGCCGATCACGCCGGCGTTGCCCGCGCTATCGTGATGCGCCACGCTGCCCTCGAAGGCCAACGTCACGGTTTTGAATCCGCGATGCGGATGCGAGCCGACGCCGCGCTGTTCGCTTTCAGTTGCCGCATAGTGGAAGGGCGGATGATAGTCGAACAACACGTACGGGCTGATCTTTTTCGCTAGGCGTTCGTTCGAGGGGAAATAGTTTGTGACGCGGAAGCCGTTCCCCACCCAGTGGAAGCCGGCCCCGTGGTAAATGCCCTCGATTTTGCGTTCGCGTTTCATGACCGGATCAACGAGACGTCCAGTTCGATCTTGAGATCGTCGCCCACCAGGATTCCGCCGGTTTCGAGCGCCGCGTTGTACGTTAATCCGAAATCGCTGCGCTTGATTTTCGTCGTGGCCGATGCGCCCATCCTGGTATTTCCATACGGGTCTTTTCCTTCAGCGGTGGGGCCATCGACTTTCAGCACCACTTCTTTGGTGACGTCGTGGATTGAGAGGGCGCCCGTGACGTTCCATTCATCGCCGTCCGTTCTCGTAACTTTCCCGCTCTTGAATGTGATGGTTGGATATTTCTCCGTATCCAGGAAATCGGCGCTTTTCAGGTGTGCATCGCGCTGCTCGTCCATGGTTTTGATTGACGTGGCGTCGATAACGGCGTCGATGCTGGTGTCGACCGGATTTTCCGGGTCGTAGGCCACGGTTCCCTGGACGCTGCCGAAGCCGCCGCGAACGTTCGTGATCATCATGTGGCGCACCACGAATTGCGCGCTCGAATGCGCTGGATCTATCTTGTAGTTTGTTTTCATCCGTGTCTCTCCATGTACTGTCGAGTTATCTCGATATCAAGATAGATTCACCACGACATGGAAGGATTCATGATCAAGGCAATAGATTTATCTCGATATCAAGCATTATAATGAAGTCTCGGCATGTCATCCGTAAAGCGGAACCCGATCCGTGACACTGACGCAAGCGCGACTCGCGTCTGGCTCGTATTGTGGAAAGCGGCGCGCGCGATCGAACGCAACGCGATAACGAGCGTGGCCGGTCTGGGTCTAGGTCTTTCGGATTTCGCGGTGCTGGAAGCGTTGCTCCATAAAGGCCCTCTGCCGGTGAATGCGATTGGAAAGAAAGTATTGCTGACGAGCGGATCTATTGCGGCCGCGATCGACAGGCTGGAATCGAAACACCTGGTTCAGAGAAAAGCGAATGCGGACGACCGGCGCGCGCGGATCGTCGAATTGACGCAGCCGGGCAAGCGTTTGATCGAGGAAGCGTTCCGGAAACATGCGATCGACATGGAGGAAACGATCTCCGTATTGCGGCCTAGGGAGCGAATCGAACTCGTACGCCTGCTTAAAAAGGCTGGAAGAGGGGCGGCGGCGCGCCAGGAACGGTAGCGGGCAATTCCGCATACGAGGCGATTTTCCAATCTTTGCCAACGCGCGTAAGCAAAAACGTGCAATACCATTTTCGCGAAGTTCCCATCATCGGCGAGGAGTCGCTCTGAATGGCTTGTACTTCCGCCATATCCGCACCAGTCAAGCGGACACTTTGGATTTCGATGACGAGCGGCGTGCGTTCATCCCAGGGCAATCGCTTGGGGGGACGCAGCCGGAGAGCATCCGCGACGGGCTGGGGCGAGGACTCGCCCGAACGGTACGTGCCGGCTTTCGTGAACGATGCCGCGACGCGTTCCCAATTGTTGACGGCCTCGGCAGTGTTGAAATCCGAGATCAGCCGCTTGATGGCCGCCGTATCGGCCTCGCGGCGTTCGGCGCCGGCCGCCAAAACTACCGCGATAAAAATCGCGAGCAGGATAGCGGCGCCGATTAGCCAACCGGTTCGCTTCATTGCATTGCCGCCTTTAGCGCCTGGCGGTCCCGCGGGGAGATGCCGGACGCATTGGCAATATCCGTCCGCCGTGTCAGCGCCCGGCGGTAACGCGCGAAATACTCGACAATATCGCCGCCAAATTGGAATGTGTACATAATATCCGCGAAATCGGCCGTATGTGGCAATCCGAGGGCATGGCCGCTTTCATGCAGGCACGTCAGATAGACGATGCTATCGCGGAAAAGTTTGTCGTTTTTTCCGGCTACCGCGATATCTCCGCCGAGACCGGCCAAGTCCGGCAAAACATAGATCGCCGCGCCGCGCCGCCCATCCACTTCCAAGGGACGCGTTTCGCCGTACAGATGCATGCGGCCCGAAGCCCAGTAAATACGAAGCCGGGCGTTACGCTCATCGGAGGCCGCCAATATTTTGAGAGCGCCGTTCGAAGCTTTCCGCCAAGCGTCTAAAGCCCACGCGCCCAATTCGGAATCGGCCGGCTCACATCCCGATTCCGAGGCGAGAGCGCCGGTGCACGGCTGAATCCAGTAGGTCCACGTTTCCGCGGAAGCCGTCGCACAGGCCAACACCGCGGAAAGAATTAGACTTACCGGTTTCGTACAGTCTCCGGTTCCACGCTGCCGATTAACTGGTGAACCAACCCTTCCAGCTCAGTCACGCGCTTTTTGAGATCTTCGATGTCCTGGCCTTCCGGGTCGGGAAGCTGGCCGTGTTCGAGAACGCCGTTCGCTTCCACGCGGCGGACCACGCGGCCGGGGATGCCGACGACGGTCGAATTATCCGGCACGGAACGCACCACCACCGAACCCGCACCGATTTTCACGTTGTTACCAATGCGAATGCTGCCGAGCACTTTCGCGCCAGTGCCAACCACCACGCGGTTTCCAAGCGTGGGATGCCGTTTACCCTTCTCGTGGCCCGTGCCGCCGAGGGTGACGCCCTGATAGATCAGCACGTCGTCGCCAATTTCGGCGGTTTCCCCCAGCACGACTCCCATCCCGTGGTCGATGAAGAATCTCCGGCCGATCTTGGCGCCGGGATGGATCTCGATTCCGGTGATCATGCGGGACCATTGCGAAAGTACGCGCGGCAGCAGCGGTACTTGGGCCTCGTAAAGCCAGTGCGCCACCCGGTGCCACAGGATGGCGTGGAAGCCTGGATAACAGAGCACGATTTCGAGAACGCTCTTGGCCGCCGGATCTTCCCGGAAGATCGTATCGATTTGCTCTCGTATCGCGCGAAACATAATAACCGATTGGATGAGGGAGCGAGCGAAAAGGCTCACGGCCCGGATCACCGCTATCCTGGCCCCATTCTAGCCGGATCAGCGGCGGAGGAAGGCTTGCCCTAGCCTAGATGCCCTAGCCTAAAGAAGATGAGCCCGCGCTTACTCTTCATCTTGCGGATCGCACTCTGGGCGGCTTACGCAATTCTCTGGGGCGGCGGGGTTGGCGGACACGTGCTCTACGGCGGAACTCCGGCGAACACGGCCTGGGCCGCTCCCGCTTTCCTGTTATTAGCCGGACTAATCGTTTTGACGAGTTCACAT
>JALYXS010000075.1 GCA_030946965.1 Acidobacteriota bacterium | reverse complement strand
GTTCATCGACGCGAAGGGGAAAAAGCGGGTGGTCCACGAGGGAATCGCTCTACCGAACGGCGTGCGATTGTCGCCCGATCAATCCCTGCTTACAGTGGCCGGCACTCTCGGAAAATACGTCTGGTCGTCCAGATTCAGCCAAATGGATCGCTTGCGAATGGCCCTGTGCGGAGCGGGGCCTAAGGGGGTGACGGTGGATACGGAAGTGTTTTTATATGTAGCGACGAAAATCGGAATACAGGTTTGCGACCAACCGGGCCGCGTTGTGGGGATTATCGGTAAACCGCCGGCCGGCGACCCGTCTCACGTTGCTTGCCATCGGCTTCGCTCGATCCATCATGAATGGCTTAAATTATCGCAGTACGCGCGAATATTGAGCAGCTTTTGACGCGAAGCTTCGAGCAGGGCCACGGTATCGACACCGCAGCATAGGTAGCGAATTCCCCGCCCCAACCAAGCGGGCGTGTCCCGTTCGGAACCGGTGAAGACACCGCAAGTCATTCCACGGCGGTTAACGGCTTCCGCAATTCGCCCGGCTGTCGCGAGCACGTCCGGATGCGAAACGTCACCCGGAATACCGAGGCTCTGCGATAGATCGTACGGGCCGATGAAAATAACGTCGATGCCGTCCAATTCGAGAATTCCGGGAAGGCTTTCCACGCCAGCCGCGCTCTCTACCTGCAGCGCCAACAAAACGTTGTCCGCCGCACGCGTCATGAAGTCCGCGACCGGCACCACGGAGTAACTAGCCGCTCGCACAAACGGATTGAAGCCGCGTTCGCCGGTGGGGTGGAATCGAGCCGCCGCAATAGCGCGGCGCGCCGCATCGACGGACGCGATTTGCGGAACCTGCACACCGGCCGCGCCACAATCGAGAGCGTGTTGAATGGCGGCCGCGTCGTTCGAAGCGACGCGAACGATCGCAGGGACGCCTGCCGCGGCCGCCGCCCGGACTAAGCCCGGTAAAGCGGCGGCCGTAATGGGCGCGTGCTCGCAATCGACAACGACGAAATCCCATCCGGCCAAAGCTGTTATTTCGACCGATTCCGCGCATGGCAGTTCGCAAAAAGTCCCAACCGCGATGCCGTTGTTTTTGAGAGTGAGGCGCAAGGATGGAAAGGCGAGCATCGTGTAAGATAGCGAGTGTAGCGTATTTGCGGATATGGCGGAATTGGCAGACGCGCGTGGTTCAGGTCCACGTTCTCGCAAGGGAGTGGAGGTTCAAGTCCTCTTATCCGCACCATCTTTATTGGGATCTCCCCTTAAGTTTCTAGCGGTATATGTACATTATTGGTTGACGTGATGTACATCTGTGGTACCGTTAGATTATGACGACTACAATTACAGAGCTACGCCGCAATTTGTTCGATTTGGCGGATAAGGCTTTGGGTGGCGAACCGGTCGAATTCACTTATAAAGGAGAGGTGCTTCGGATCACCCCTAAGAAGAAGATTTCCAAGCTATCCCGCCTGACGCCAATGCCAGTGGTGAATCCGGATCTTTCGGATTTCGATCAAGCGGCGCGGGATCTCTACCGGGAAATGGAGAAGGAATGGAGCGCCGATTGGGATGAGCTTTGATTGCCTACCTGGACACGCAGGTGCTGGTATGGCTCTTTCAAGGCGATCCTGGCAGGTTAACCGGAGCCGCCATTGCGAAGCTGGAAGAAGCACAGTTATTGGTTTCGCCAATGGTGGTTCTGGAGTTGGAGTATCTGTTCGAGTTGAAGCGTATTCTGCTGCGTCCTCAGGACGTTTTGTTCAAGTTGGAAGCGCAAATCGGCGTGACGGTGTGCGATTTTCCATTCCCTGCCATTGTGGCTTCGGCAGTGGGGGAAAACTGGACCAGAGACCCTTTTGACCGGCTGATCGTGGCGCACGCCAAGGCGAACAGCCGGGCGGCGTTGCTCAGTTCCGACCAGGCAATCCGGAATAACTACAGCGAAGCGATTTGGTAGCGTCCTAAAGTTCCCGCCTGGCTCACGACGCAGTACCAGGATCAGCCTACTTCGCGGTATGGCGACTTGCAGGCGACCATCTGGCGGCTTTTCGATCCCGCGGCTCCCGCGCCGCGTTCGAGTTTCTGGGCGGACCGGGCAAAAGAGAATTACGCGTCCATGGTCTTCACCGATTTCCGCGTGGTTACCAATACCGGCCCAGTAGAGCCGACGGGGCAAATACAGGAGTTCATCGCGAGGAAGGCCGCACCCGGCGGAGTGCCCGAACCGGTTACGCTTTTGTCGATGGGATCGGGACTCGCGGCGATGGCCGCGCTATGGCGCAAGAAAGCTCGAAGAACTTAGCCGCGGTAATATGGGAGCGGAGAAGAAGAGGATCATATGTCGCTCAGCCTACTCAAGGATATTCGAGCCGCTTATTCGAATTTGAACCCGGACGGCGTTCGGACGCAGGCGGAGCGCGAGGTGAACGTCGCTCTGATTGCCGAGAGCGACTTTGGTTACGCGACCATGGAACGGTACCTCGCGCCATTAAGCCTTAGCCCCGAAAAACGGGGCCGCTCGCTTGCCGCAATTCATCGCGTGAATGGAACAAGCGGAGCTGAAAAGTTCGACTTTGTTTTGTGCGACGAGGGTATCGATTGCCCGGAGAACGGGTTGCGCTTCCAGCGCGGAAATCCGGAGCAAACGGTGTGCAATGTCCTCGATGCGCATCAGGATATTGAGTTGGCGCTGGCGCGCACTTTGTACCCGTTTCGAGATCCCGTGGTTAGCCGCATCATCCAACGCGTCTCGCGCGAAAATGCGATGTTCACGCTGATGACCGCTCTGCCGAACGTGATTCCAAGTTTTATCGAGTTGCCGTGGGCAGTCGGCGAATTCGCCACCGATACCGCGTTCTTAACGATCAATCAGATTCGCATGGCGTTCCTGATTTCCGCCGCTAGCGACAACGGGATTGGTTATACAGACCAGAAGGGCGAGATCGCCACGATTATCGCGAGCGCATTCGGTTGGCGCGCGATTGCCCGCGAACTGATCGGTAAGATTCCGCTGGGTGGTGGGCTGATCCCGAAAGGGGTTGTCTCTTTCGCCGGCACGTACGCCGTCGGGCGGAGCCTCGATAAGTTTCACCAGACAGGGTATGGGATGAGCCGCGCGGAGCATCGGCAAGCCTATGCGAACGCGCTCGAGAAGGGCCGGGGCGTTGTCGAAATGCTGCTCTCCACGTTAAAAGCCGGATTGCGGAAACCGAGCGCCGCATAGAACAGTCGAACTAGATTGGAGGAAGCATGCGTTATTTTAGTTCCGCGCTAGTTCTTTGCCTTGCGACGGCGGCCTACCCCGATACTCTGACTCTGAGGAATGGCAAGATGGTTGAGGGCACGTACCTTGGGGGTACTGCTCGCGATATCCGAATGGAAGTAGGAAACCGTATTGAAACTTTCGGCGTGGATCAGGTTTCCGGGGTTCAATT
>JALYXS010000031.1 GCA_030946965.1 Acidobacteriota bacterium | reverse complement strand
GGGAACGCCATTCCGCAGTCGATGACCAGAATGTCGTCGCCGTAGCGGAGCGCCATGATGTTCATCCCAAACTCGCCGAGACCGCCGAGCGGTATTATTTGCAACTTTTTATCTGTCATGAATTTTTATCGATAGCCCGCCGCTTGCAGCTCGAATAGCTCGGCATAATGTCCGCCGCGATCTACTAACTCCCGGTGCGTGCCCTGTTCTTCCACTGCGCCGTTGGCGAGAACCAGGATGCGGTCGGCCATCCGGACCGTCGAGAAGCGATGCGAGATCAGCACGGACATGCGGCCCCGGGTGAGGTCCGCGAACCGTAGGAACACCTCGTATTCCGCGCGCGCGTCGAGCGTCGCGGTGGGCTCATCCAGAATCAGCAACTGCGCGTCGCGCATGTACGCCCGCGCCAAGGCAATCTTCTGCCATTCGCCGCCCGAAAGATCGACGCCCCCCTCAAACCGTCTTCCCACAATTTGATCCAAACCTTTCGGAACGCGATCGATCACGTCGGACGCCAAGCTCTTGCGGGCCGCGCGCTCGATTCGGGGCCGGTCGCCCAGGTCGTCGATTTTGCCGAAGCCGATATTCTCCCTGATCTCCAAATCGTAACGCAGATAATCCTGGAAAATTACGCCAATCTCGCGGCGTAGGTCGTCGACGCTGTACTCGCGCAGGTCGATTCCATCCAGAAGAATGCGCCCGGCCGTGGGATCGTAAAGCCGGGCCAACAGCTTAACCAAGGTTGTCTTCCCCGCCCCGTTTTGCCCGACTAGCGCCACTTTTTCAGATGGCTCCAGCCTGAAATTTATGTCCTTGACAACCAGGCGGTCCGCGCCGGGATACGCAAACCCGACATTCTGAAACTCGAAGCCGGCGCGGATGGGACGAGGCGCGGGCAACGACTCGGGCAACGACCGGATCGACGGCTGCATGTCGAAAAATTCAAAAAGATCCTGAAGATAGAGCGCCTGCTCGGAAACGTCGGAAAAACTCGAGAGAATCTTCTCGATGTACCCGCGCGAGCTCGCGAACGCGCGTGTCAGGAACGTGAACGCGCCGAGCGATAGGCCGCCCGCGAGCGTTCGCGCCAGAACCACTGCGTACGCGCCATAATAGCCGCCCGTCGAGAGCAGGTTCAGTAACGATCCATAACCGGCGCGCCGGGTCGCGAGCGCTTGATTCTCGGCGAAGACCTTATCCGCAATGCCGCGATATCGCGCGGCCAAATAGTTGCCCAGCCCGAAAATTTTGACTTCTTTCGCGCTCTGGTTGCTCGCGCCCAACATGCGCAAATAGTCGAGCTCGCGGCGCTGGGGCGTCCATTTATACAGCACCGAGTAGGCCAGCGACGTGAAGTGCGTCTCGCCCAGGAATGACGGGAGCACCGCCGCCACCAGCAGCACCATCAGCCATGGCGAAAACACGATCAAGCCTACCGAAAGCGAGACCAGACTAACCGTATCCTGGCCGATGTTCAGCAGCGCGGAGAGCAGGCCTAGCCGTCCAGTGGTCTGCCTGCGCGCCCGTTCTAGCTTATCGTAGAAGACCGGGTCTTCAAAGGAAACAAGGTCTAATTCGGCGGCATGCCGCATCAGCCGGACGCTAACGTTGTTGATAAACCGATCGCCCAGCAGGCTGTCGCACAATGCGTTGAGGCGGCCCAGGATATCGCTGGCCACGGCGAGCGCAAGTTCGAAGGCAACCAGCTTCCAAATGCGGATTGGATCGCCGTGTTTGCCGGAGATGGCCGCTACGATTCCGTCGATGATAAGCTTCGCAATCCACAGGGTCGCAAGCGGTATCAGCGCGCGGAACAGGCGTAGCACGACGCTCGCCAGCACCAGCGCCGGACTCGTCTCCCAAACCATCGCCAGCAAGGGCCGGATGTTCTTGAGAGATGCCAGCCGGACGCGCCACGAGGGATTTTCAGGCTCCCTCTTCGGCATGTGCGGATGCATGAAACCAGTCTAAGCTACTGTCCTGTTTATCACCGCGCGGGCGCCTTCCGGATTTCCTCGAAATACTTCTGCACGTACGGTTGCAGTTCAACCGGCACTTCATCGCGGCTGACCTCGCCGCCCGATTCGCCGTGCTTCGCGCTTTGCCGCGAATAGGCTGTGTGCAATTGCTGCGGACCGGACGGCACCTCGATGGTCATTTCGCCGCTTACATTCGCCGCGCGCTTCCCGATGATCTCGCTCAGCTTTCCCATAGCCGCCAACTGCTCGGCGGCTTTCAAATCTTTACTGCCGTCCTGCTTGCCTATGCCGCTACCCGGCTGAGCGGCGGTCTGGCGATCCGAGCTTTGGCCGCTACCTTTACCCGGAGCATTCTGCTCGTTCTCGGAATCGCCCGCCTGCTGCCCGTCTTGCGCTTCAGCGGATTCTTTGCCGCCCGCCTGCTGGCCTTGACCGGGCGCGCCTTTCTCATTCCCATTCGGCTTTTGCGATTGCGCTTTCTGGCCGCCCTGCGCCCCGCTGGGCTTCTGGCCGCCGGCATTGTTTGGCTGTGGCTTGGCCTTCGATAACAAATTCGACATGGCGTCCTTCAACTTCGACATCAAACTCGCATTTTCGCCCGAGTTCGCCTGCTTGCCGCCCGCTTGCTCCCCCTGCCGAGGGCCGTCGCGGCTCCCCGACGGGTTATCGGATGCGTTCTTGCCGGGGCTTGCGGGGCTGCCCTCGCCGGGGGATTCGGAATCGCCCTTCTCGCCATCGGGGTTCTCGGCTCCTTCCGTCTTCGCTTGGCCGCCTTTCTTGCCGGCCCCGCCCTTTTCGGCGCCCTTTTCGTTATTGACCTCGGGAACACCCACCGTATCGAGCGCGGAATCCGGAGCCGCGCCGAGCCCATCCGGCCGCTTCAGCTGCGATTGCGGAATTGTCAGGCCTAAGCTGGCCGACGGGGCGGGATTGCCGGCATTCCCCGCTTTCCTGCGCTTTTGAGCGGCAACGGCGTCCTTTACAGGGTCCGTGGCAAACCCGAAACTATCCATCAGAATGGTTGTGAGCGGGGGTTTCAGATCCAGACGGCGATCGATGCCATAGCGCAAGGCGAACAGACTGGACGCGAGGAGCCCCAATGCGGCGACTGCGTAAGTGGTCTTCGGCAGAGTGAACGGCACGGCCTGAGCCAAATTGATTCTGTCCACAAGCGCTTCAGCATGTGCCTTCTGGGCGGCGCGAACCTGGGCGGCGCGAAGGGTGGCGTTTTCCGTCCCATGCGCCAGATTCTCGAAAAACAGGGCGGTTGAAAGGGAGTCTTGCAAATCCGCCCGGCGGTCCACCGCAATCGCGAGACGATATGGCGACGGAACGCGGCGTATCGTCCGGAAAATCGCGATACCCAATCCCGCTACGCAGAGTGCAGCCAGTATCCGCCAATCGAGAATCTGCGTTCCGAACAGCAACAACAGGACGATCGCGCCCAACCCCAGGCTCGCTGCAAAACTAAGCGCGGATAGAAGTTGGTTCCAAATAACACGGCGGCGGGCTCGTCGGATCAGGTCTGAAATCATTCACCCTCGTCTTAGTTTTCGGCACGTGCCCTAATCATTATCCCTGCAAGTGCCGATGGTTGACAATGACGGTCTGCAAACTCACTTATCGACGTTAAGTTGGGTTAAGGCCCGATTAAAAGCGGCCTAATCTGGCGGGTGAGTTGGCGTCCGCGCGCTACCATAGGGATCAAGCGGACAATTAATGGACCGAGCTTTGAATATTCTGATCGTGGACGACGAAAGCAGCCAACGCGCCGGGCTGGCCGGAATGGTGAAGGCTTGGGGCATGAATGCCGAAACCGCGACTGACGGGCAGGATGCGCTCGACAAGCTGGCGCATTATGCGGCGGATGTAATCGTGACCGATCTGAACATGCCAAACATGGACGGCTATGAGTTACTTAAGACGCTGCGCGAGCAGGGCGATATCACTCCCTCCATTGTTTTGACGGCCTTCGGTAGCATCGAGACCGCGGTTCGGACGGTTCATGAATTAGGGGCTTACTGGCATATTGAAAAGCCCGTTCAACCGAACGTAATGCAGGCTTTACTGCGCCGGGCCGCCACGCACAACCGGCTGCACGCGCAGAACCGGAGCCTTGAGCGGCATCTGCAATACAAAGGCACGCTGGGCGAAATGGTGGGAACTTCGCCGAAGATGCAGGAGATTTTCACCCTTCTGCAGCAAGCCGCGCCGAGCAAGGCATGCGTTTTGATCTCGGGCGAGAGCGGAACGGGAAAGGAATTGGTCGCGCGCACGATTCACACGCTTAGTTCGCGCCGGCAGGGTCCATTCGTGGCCATCAATTGCGCGGCGTTGCCGGAGACTTTGATCGAAAGCGAGCTATTCGGGCACGAAAAAGGCTCTTTCACGGGCGCTTCCGAACGGCGCGCCGGTTGTTTCGAAATCGCGCAGCACGGAACCCTGCTGCTCGATGAGATCGGCGAGATGCCGCTGCTAACCCAGGCCAAGTTGCTGCGGATTCTGGAAGATTCTAAAGTGCGCCGGCTGGGAGGAAAGCTGGAGTTCGAAGTGGATGTCCGGGTTGTCGCGGCCACCAACAAGGTCCCGGACGAGGCCGTCCGCGGCGGGCATCTCCGCGAAGATCTTTATTACAGGTTGAATGTGTTTCACATACACATTCCTCCGCTCCGCGAGCGCAAAGAGGACATTTTTTCCATTGCCGAAACTCTGATTCAGGACCTGAACCGCAAACACGACACGCACGTCGGCGGTCTTTCGGACGAGGTTATCGAAGCGTTTCAGAATCACAATTGGCCGGGTAACGTGCGCGAATTGCGGAATGCTTTAGAGCGTGCCGTGATACTTGCGGTGCAAGGCACCATCCAGATGAGCCATCTGCCGGTAAACTTTCAGGCAAAGCCACTGGCAGCGGCAGCGGCGGCGGCGGCGGGAAGTAGTTTCACTCCCGATTTGGACGCTTTGCGGGTGCCGATTGGGACGACCGTCGAGGAAGCCGAAAAAGGATTGATTTTGCGGACCCTCGAACACACTCGGAATAACAAGACGCGCGCCGCGGAAATCTTAGGGATCAGCTTAAAGACCCTGCACAACAAACTAAAAGAGTATGGCGCGAAAGACGCGAATACGCCGTAGTTTCGGCTGCGACCTACGCCGATTCGTGCCAGTTCTTGTGAATCGCGTATAGCGCGAGTTCCAAACGATCCGAAACGCCAAGCTTGTCGAAGATGTTGTGCAGATGATTCTTCACCGTTTGCTCACTAATGAACATCTTCTCGGCCATCTCTTTGTTCTTAAATCCCTGCGCCACTAAAGCAACAATTTCCCGTTCGCGATTGCTCAAAGGGGAGGCTTCCCGATCCCGGACGCCGTGAGAAACGGGCGCGCCGTCCTTGAGGGACGCAAACTTGCGCATCACTTCGGCCGTAGTTGTCCGGTCCAGCCAAATCTCGCCAGAATGCACTTTCCGTATACTCTTCAGCAGCATTTCGGTCGGCGTCTTCTTTTGAACGATGCCGGACGTCCCGGAACGAAGCGCTCGCAAATGTTCGTCCTTATCGTCCGAAGACGTTAGAACGATAATCCGGGTCTTGACGTTCATCGCCTGCAGCCGCTGCAGTGTCGCCATGCCATCCGACCCGCGAATCTGTAAATCGAGCAGCAAGATGTCGGGCTCGTGCTCAACAACCAGAGCCGGCACCTCCTCCCCCCGCGCCGCTTCCGCTACTACCACAAGGTCGGTTTGCGCCGACAGCAAATTGCGAACGCCGTCGCGAAAAATCTCATGATCGTCGGCGATCATAATGCGAATCCGCGTATCGGAATAGTTCCTCGTCCCGGGTGCTGTCGCGATCGACACCGGAACGCCGTTGAGTTTCATAGGGATAATCGGTTTCTTACTCGAAGTTTAGGAGTCTCACAGGTAAGTGTCAATTCAGATTCTTACTGATGCCGTTGCCATCGCCCGTTCGTTCTCATTCTTTATCTAGATCGGCTTCTTCTTTGATATTGTTTAGGGAATCATGCAGGAAGATTTGGCGGAGCTGGATTTTCAGCGCTTTTGGCGGAGATTGCAACAGCTCGGTCTCAATGCCTACGAATCCCGCTCGTACTTGGTTTTGCTGGGTCACCCTAAGTTCAAAGCGCTTGAACTAGCGGCCCGCGCGCACGTCCCACGCCAGAAAATTTACGAAGTGCTCGATAGCTTGGTTGAGCGAGGTTTCGCTCAAGTGGTCCAGGAACGGACGAAGCTTTTCTCCGCTGTGGAGCCTAGCCTTGCCATTCCATCGTACCTGTCCCGGAAGCGCCAGGTAATGGAACATGAACTGACCGATCACGCGCGGACGGCGAGCAATCTGATCGAGGACCTTAAATCTCTTTACTCCGAGGGGCAAAGCGGCCGGGGCACGCTCGATTTCCTGCGGATTGTGAGCGAACCCAGCCAAACCGCGGCCGAGTACCGGCGGATGCTGTCGGAGGTCACAACCGAGTATCTGGAGTTCTCGCGGCCTCCCTATGCAGTGGATCCGCTCGACGAACGGCTGGTGAAACAGGCCGGTTCGAATGGCGTTTCATGCCGCCTGCTGCTCGAATCGGGATCGCTCGAAAACGGCCATCGCCAGCGGCTTCAGGATTACGCCACGGCGGGAGTTGGCGTGCGGCAGGCTGCCTCGCTTCCGCTGAAGCTGGCGCTTTTCGACGGCTGCCGAGGGTTGATCGCATTGCTCGATCCGGTAATTAGCCGGCCTACCTGGACATCGGTGGTATTCCATCACGATGGAATGGGAGAGGCGATGAAGGGCTTATTTGAAGATCACTGGGGAAAAGCGACGGAATTGTAGCGGTTACGCCGGCGGTTATCGCGCTTCGTCGACCACGCCGCGGCGCTTTTGCATCAAGATGTCTCGCACGGCATAAATCCGGCGATCCTGCGTTTCGAAATACGTGCGGATGACCAGTTCTCCAATCAACCCGGTGCTGAACATCATCAGGCCCGCCATCAGCAACAGGGCGCCCGCCACCATAAGCGGTCCGTGCTCCTGGACGATATCGTGGCCCCAGAAGATTTTATGAATAGCGCAATAGCCCAGAATCGCTCCGCCGAGCGAGGTCCCGGCGAGTCCCAAGCTGCCGAAGAAATGCATGGGACGCGTAAAATATTTCAACAGGAAACGGATCGTGACGATATCGAACAGCACGCGGAAAGTGCGGCTCAACCCGTAATGCGAATCGCCCGAAGCGCGCGGCGGATTCTGAATCGGCACCTCGGCAACGCGCGCTCCGTAAAAGCTGGCCAGCGCCGGAATAAACCGGTGCAGTTCGCCATACAGATGAACATCCTTCAATACTTCGGCGCGATACGCCTTAAACGTAGTCCCGAAATCCCGCAGTTCCACGCCCGACGCTTTGGCCATTAACCAGTTCGCGATGCGAGAAGGAAATTTACGGGTGAAAGCGTTATCGATACGGTCTTTGCGCCACCCGCTGGCGATATCATAGCCCTCGTCGATTTTCGCCAGCAGCGCCGGAATATCCTCGGGCGCGTGCTGCAGATCGCCGTCCATGGCAATCACAATTTTGCCCTTCGCCTCGTGAAAGCCCGCCGCGAGCGCCGCCGTCTGGCCGAAGTTGCGGCGCAATCGCAAGACCTTCAAGTGCGGGTCGGTTTGCACTAAATTCGCCAGCAACTCAAAACTGCGATCCTTGGATGCATCGTCGATGAAGAGGATCTCGTAAGTGCGGCGGAGTTGGACAAGGACGGCCGTCAAGCGGTCGTAAAGCGGTAGGATCGAGTGCTCCTCGTTATGAATCGGGATTACAATCGATAGCATCGCGCTAACCTCAGTGTATCAGCCTCTTTGTTCGCGGGTCGGCGCCGACGGGAGCCGCCGAAAAACGCTCGAACGCGTTTTTGCCATTGTTCTTGGCGCGGTACATGGCCCGGTCGGCATGGCGCTGGAGCGACTCGGCTTCTTCGCCGTCTTGCGGAAACACGCTAATCCCTATGCTGGCCGAAATTCGCAAACGCTGGCCCTCGACTTCAAACGGCGACCGCAAGGCGCGCAACAGTTTTTGCGCGACCTCCTGAGCGCCCTCCGGAGACTCCAAATCCGAGATAATGGCCGTGAACTCGTCGCCGCCGGTGCGCGCGACCGTATCGGTGCCGCGGAGGCATTTTAGAAATCGTGCCGCGACTTCGCAAAGAAGACTGTCGCCGGCGGAGTGTCCCCAAGTGTCGTTAATCAGTTTGAAGTCGTCCAGATCCACATAAAGGAGGGCTACACCGGTTTTCCCTTCTTTCGCCGCGGAGAGTGCCTGTTCGAGCCGCTCGGTGAACAGAAACCGGTTCGGCAGTTTGGTTACCGCATCGTGCTGCGCCTGAAAAATCAGTTGATCGTTGAGCAGGCGGCGG
>JALYXS010000028.1 GCA_030946965.1 Acidobacteriota bacterium | reverse complement strand
GCGAAAGAAAAACATTTCCTCTACGTTGCGAGTCCCGGCCTTCGAAACTTCGTCGAATATGGCGGCGTCGGCATCCTTGTTTTCGATATCGACAATGGATACAAGTTCGTGCGGCGCATTCCCACCTGGGATGTTCCGTCCGGGGCAAAAGCCGGAAAACGTCAAGGGAATCGGGGCGAGCGCGCATACGGGCCGGGTTTACGTCACCACCGTGAATAGGATGATGGCGCTCGACACCGCCACGGACAAGAAACTCTGGGATCGAGCCTATGAAGGCGGCTGCGACCGCATGTCCATTTCCCCGGATGGCAAGATTCTTTACGTGCCTTCATTCGAAGGGCCATTCTGGGATGTGGTGGACGCGGATACGGGCGACCTCGTAACGAAAGTGGTCACCAATGCCGGTTCCCACAACACGGTTTACTCGCTCGACGGCACGCGCGTGTTCCTCGCCGGTTTGCACTCGCCGCTCCTATCGGTCGCGGACGCGGCAACAAATAAGGTCGTGAAAACGGTCGGACCGTTCGCCAACTCCATCCGTCCGTTTACCGTAAACGGCGCCGGCACACTTTGCTTCGTCAACGTAAATGGGCTGCTCGGATTCGAAGTCGGCGACCTGCGCACGGCCAAGCTGCTGTATCACGTGGAGGTCCAGGGTTTCAAGCAAGGTCCGGTGAAGCGTCACGGCTGCCCGAGTCACGGAATTGGATTGACGCCGGATGAACGGGAATTGTGGCTGGCCGATGGGGCCAACAACTGCCTGCATGTTTTCGATGCGACCGTGATGCCTCCCAAGCAGACCACTACGATCAAGCTCCGGGACATGCCAGGATGGGTGACGTTCAGCCTCGATGGACGCTTTGAATATTCTTCGACTGGGGAGGTGATCGATACGCGCACGAAAAAGATCGTGGCCACGTTGCAGGACGAAGAAGGCCGCCAGGTGCAGAGCGAAAAATTACTGGAACTCGCTTTCGACAACGGGAAGATGGTTCGCGCCGGAAATCAATTTGGCGTCGGAATGAAGCGGTAATCGGGAGATCCTCTTGCCATATCGAATCGCCATTTGTGTGATGGTGCTATTTGCCACCGCCGCTGCCCAGAACGCGGTACCGCGGAATTCGTTTAAGCCGATCTTACGCGCGCGCTGTCTCCCCTGCCACAACGATTTATTGAAAGATGGCGGCATCTCCTTCGAGGATCGAAATAGCCTTCTGAAGGGAGGCCCGCATGGTCCCGCGATCGTTCCGGGAAAACCCGAGGAAAGCATGATGATTCAGGCTGTCCGGCAAGACGGCGAGATCAAGATGCCGCCCGGCGCTAAGCTTTCGGATCGGGACATCGCGACCCTGACGGAATGGATCGCGCGCGGCGCTCCGTGGGAAACGAAACTGCCCTTCACCGGACGCTGGGACCTCACTATTCAGACTCCCAGCGAAACGTATCCGTCGTGGATGGAAGTCACGGAAAAAGATGGCAGGCCCGAAGTCAAGATCGTGGGGCAAGTCGCCAGCGTTCACGCCGGAAGCGCCGTAAGCCTGAAGGG
This sequence comes from Acidobacteriota bacterium, assembly GCA_030946965.1. Lineage (GTDB taxonomy): Bacteria > Acidobacteriota > Terriglobia > Bryobacterales > Bryobacteraceae > JALYXS01. The sequence goes on along the minus strand of JALYXS010000028.1, from coordinate 12,154 downwards.
ATCGCGTCTTTCATTCGCCACTAGTGAATATTTCGGCAAGCAAAGGAAAGTTACCTGGGACATCAACATCACCGGTGACGCGGGCGCCGGCAAGCTCACCGGTACTCAAACGCGGGACGATGGCGCAACCGGCCGGCTCACGGGAGAGCGCGCGCCCGATTTGGATCGGAAAGCCGTGGTTTGGGCAGATCCGGAGCCGTTGTTTAACGGCAAAGATCTGAACGGATGGGAACCGCTGATTACCGAGCCGGGAAAGGCCGTTGCCAATAATTACCGCGCGATTGACGGTGAGCTGGTAAACACGGCGCCCGGAGCGAATATCAAGACCACGCGGAAGTTTCAAGATTTCAAATTGCATGTCGAATACAATTGCCCGCAAGAGGGCAACAGCGGGGTCTATCTTCGCGGACGCTATGAAGTTCAGGTGGAATATGAAGCGGCGGATAAGAACGATGCGCTGCACGGCATGGGATCGATCTACGGTTTTCTCGCGCCCGAACAGCCCGTGGCGCCTCGTCCGGGAAAGTGGGAAGCGTTCGACATCACGCTGGTGGGGCGCACCGTGACGATCGTGCGCGATGGCGCGACGATTATCGACCACCGGGAAATTCCGGGAATCACGGGCGGCGCGCTCGATAGTCACGAGGCCGAACCCGGGCCGATCTACATCCAGGGCGATCATACGGGCGGCATGAAGTACCGTAACATCACTATTTCGGTCGCAAAATGAACCGGCGCGATTTCCTCGGCGCTACTAGCGCGGCCGCGAGTCTCGCTGCCTCGGAGCGGCATTTCGAACTAGACGAGCTCACGGTAACCAACCTCGCGGACGGCATGCGATCTGGCCGATGGACGGCGCACAAGCTGGCCGAACTGTATCTTGCGCGCATCGACGCGCTCAACCGGAAAGGTCCGCAATTGCGCGCCGTGATCGAGATCAACCCGGACGCGCTCGCCATGGCTGCCGCGCGCGACCGCGAACGAAAGGGATCGCCCACTCGCGGTCCGCTCCTCGGAATCCCGGTCCTGATTAAGGACAACATCGATACGGCGGATAAGATGAGCACCTCCGCCGGATCGCTCGCGCTCGATGGCTCGCATCCCGCGCGGGATTCATTCGTCGCGGCGCGGCTGCGCGCGGTGGGAGCGGTGATTCTCGGCAAGACAAACCTGAGCGAATGGGCCAACTTCCGGTCCAACCACTCCATCAGCGGCTGGAGCGGACGCGGCGGCCAAACGCGGAATCCCTACGCGCTCGATCGCAACACCTCGGGATCGAGTTCCGGTTCGGGCGCGGGCGTTGCGGCAAATCTTTGCGCGGTCGCCGTCGGAACGGAAACGGATGGATCGATTGTCAGTCCGGCCTCGGTCAACGGCATCGTGGGGATCAAGCCTACCGTGGGCCTGATTAGCCGGGCCGGCATCATCCCGATCTCGCATATTCAAGATACTGCCGGACCGATGGCGCGAACGGTGCGCGACGCGGCGCTGCTGCTCGGGGCGCTAGCGGGCGAGGACCCGAACGATAGCGCAACTGCCGCCGCGCGAGAAAAAATGCAACCGAATTACACGCGGTTCCTCGATGCGAACGGGCTTAACGGCGCGCGTCTCGGCATCGTTCGCAGATTCTTCGAAGGGAATGCGCCCATTGACCGGTTTCTCTCTGGCTGCGCGGGCGATCTGAAGCGCGCCGGCGCGCAGATTGTGGACCCGGCCGATTTGCCCGCCGCAAGTGAATCAGGCGTTTCGGTGCTGTCCTATGAGTTCAAGGCCGGCATCAACGCTTACCTCGCGAAGCTTGGGAATGGATCGAAGCTGCGCACTCTCAAGGAATTGATTGCGTTCAACGAGGACAATCGCGCGCGCGAGATGCCGTACTTTGACCAGGAGATCTTCATCCGTTCCGAAAATCAAGGCCCGCTTACCGACGAGAAATACATAAAGGCCCGCGCGGATTCGCTTCGCTTCGCGCGCGAGGAAGGAATCGATGCCGCGATGCAAAAATACAAGCTGGATGCGATCGTTTCGATTACGAGCGGGCCCGCCTGGCTGATCGATTCCATCGACGGCGACGCGGAGGTGGGCGGTTGCTCCACGCCCGCGGCGGTGGCTGGTTATCCCCACATCACCGTGCCGGCTGGGTTCTATCGTGGCCTGCCGATCGGGTTGTCGTTCTTCGGCCCGGCCTGGAGCGAGCCGGTATTGCTGAAGCTCGCTTACTCCTATGAACAGTCCACGAAAGCGCGCCGTAAGCCGGAGTTTCACCAGAGCATGGCGTAAAAAACCGCTTCAGGCTTGGGCCGCGTGCGTCCGGCCGGCAATGGTCTCGATCTGTTGCAAGTGGTTCAGATCGTGACCCGCCATCGTCTCAACAAGCGTTCGGACAGTCATCTCTCCACGCTCGGGATGCGTCAACGGTTTCGACAGAGATTCGGAGGGCATGGCCGCGATCAATGCCGCGTTCCACTTGCGAAGCGCCGTGAAGACATCCAGCGCGGCCCGCGCGTCGAATCCGGCATAGTTTTCGGCCCACCGGTCCTGATCGAACGGCTGAATGACATGGTGATTCTCCGAGAGCGCTTGGCGCAAACGGAACCCATGCGCGATTTCGGTGTCCGCCAAATGGCAGAGGATCTCGCGGACGCTCCACTTGCCCGGGCTTAAGGACCCTTGCGCGCCCTGGGCGCCGAGCCGATTTACCAGCTCATTCAATTTTTCTGGCGTGCCGGCGAGGGTTTCGATTGGATCGCGGTTCCCCAGATAAGAGGCATAGGGATTCATAGCCAAAGAATGTAACACATGGACCGGTCCCGCGTTAAGATCGTTGCTATGAAAACATTCTGTCTTTTCGCCGCCACGCTCGCGTGCTCGGTTCTTCTGCCCGCCGCCGATCGGGATTGGGTCAGCATGTTCAACGGCAAAGATTTGACCGGGTGGGAAGCCAACGAGCATCCCGAATCATGGAGCGCTAAAGACGGCATGATTGTCGGCGACGGCCCGGCGAGCCATCTCTTCTGGAAGGTCCGGGAGTGCGAAAACTGCGAGTTCAAAGCCGACGTCAAAATCGGCGACGGCGGGAACTCCGGAATGTATTTTCGCACCGCGTTCGGGCCGGGTTTCCCCAAAGGTTACGAAGCGCAGGTCAACAGCACCCACAAAGACCCGAAGAAAACCGGCAGCCTCTATAACTTCAAAAACATTTACGAGGAGCTGGTTCCGCCCGACACTTGGTTCAATCAGCACATCATTGCGCAGGGTAACCACATCGTCATCAAAGTTAACGGTAAGACGGTGGTGGATTATGTCGACGGGAAGAACACTTATATGAAAGGGTATCTGGCGCTGCAGCAGCATAACCAGGGCAGTGTCGTCAGTTTCAAAAATCTCGAAATGAAGCCCTTGCCATAAGAAGCGCTCCATTCGATGCGCTTGACGACCGCTCACGGATTAAATTACACCGTCCCGGGTTCGCGGCGAACCTTTTTGTTAAACTCGCAGACTAAGTAATAGAGGACGAGTTTTCAATGTCGAATCGATGTGACGGCAATATTGTTCTAGACGCTCCTGCCACCAAATGCTGGGAGCCAATGAGTAAGCTGGTCGAACTCCGGTTCGGCGTTACTCCCGTCATCGAGAATCGTTGGGGCTATGCGTCCGAGGCCGTGAACGAATTGCGCGGTGCGCTTGAACACGGAGCCTGCGCGCGCCCGGACCCGGTTCGAAGCGGAATCTACGAAGTGGACGCCGGCGAATCGGTCTATTACATTCACGTTTCGCCAATCAGCCAGAGGGTGATGTTGCTCGCGGTTTGGATCAGGTAGTACGTCGGCGGTTCGCAAATTTTCGATAATGTGGCGCACGCAAGGGTGCGTGCGCCACATTGACCGGCCAAACTGCAATAGTTAGGCTCATTGACGCTAACGTCCGGATTCTCGCGTCTTTCTAACTTCCACTTGCGCGCCCTCGCGTACCGAGTCGGTCGGGTTCATCACAACTAGATCGCCCGCGGCAAGCCCCGATAGAATTTCTACCTCGGTTCCGTAATCGATGCCGACTCGCACTTCGCGGAAGTGAACAAGGTTCTCCGCGTCGACGAGGGCGACTCGCGTTCCCTTCGATCCAGTCACTAGCGCGTCGCCTGGAATCAGCAACGCGGAATTAGCGCGCGCAGTCGAGAATCGCACCTGCGCGTACATGCCGGGCAGCAGCACCTCTTTGGGATTCGGCGCCAGCAGAATGGCCAGCATCGATCGGGAGCCCGTATCCACCTCATGCGTAAATCGCGCGACGGTCGCATGAAATACACGTCCCGGCTGCTCCTGAACGCGCACTTCGCCCTTTTCGCCGTCGTGAATGGCTCCGACGTACGATTGCGGCACGTTCACGAAGATCCGCATCGTGGCGATCTCGGCAATTCGAAACATTTCTTTCGCCGTGCCGCCGTTGCCCGAGTTGATCAGCGTTCCGATATCCACATTGCGCGCCGTGATAATGCCGTCAAACGGCGCCGTCACATGAGAGTACGCTTTCATCTGCTCCAGGCGGCGAAAATTGGCTTCGTTCCCGGCGATGAGGTCCCGCTCGCTCACCATTTTGGCGCTGGCGGCTTCCACTTCGGCTTTGCGTATCTCCTGGGCGCCGAGCTTTTCTTCGGCATCTTGATGAGACATGATGCCTTTCTTTTCGAGCGACTCCCATCGGCGGTACGTCGCTTGCGCTAGATTCAAATTCGCGTTCGCAAGCCCGAGTGCCGCCTGCAACTCCTTCAGCGTCGATTGCGAATTCGAGATAGTAGCCCGAGCCTGTTGAATTTGCTGATCGAGCTCGGGCGTTTCCAGATCGGCAAGCACTTGGCCCTTCTTCACGCGGTCGCCGATATCGGCGTTGCGCTTGACCAGGTACCCGTCCGCCCTGGCGAAGATCGGCGATTCGACATTCGCCCGAAGATCGCCGGGCAATTCGAGCGGAGCGTTCGCGGGCGCCGCGCGGGCAGCCGCGACATTCACGGCTGGAAGCTGCGATTGCCCGGTCTTCGCCTCCGCGGCGAGCAGTTTTTCGCGCCGAAGCCGCGGCAGAACGCCCGCCACGACAGCCGCCATCACGATGAGCCCGAGCACCGCGAAGAACGTCAACAGCGGACGGACACGCGCGCGCGAAGGAGCCGCGATTCGCTGTGATTGGCGTTCTATGAGAGTACTGTCGCGTGTTTCCAACGGCTGTTATCCAACTGATTCAATTATCGTAAATTGCGAGGGCGGCGGCGTCCTCTTCCTCGATCGGTTTATGGCGAAGCACGGTGTAAACCACCGGAACGAAGCACAGCGTCGCGATTGTCGCCATCATCAGTCCGCCGATCACCGCGCGTCCGAGCGGCGCGTTCTGCTCACCGCCTTCGCCCCAGCCGACCGCCATCGGCAACATGCCCACCATCATCGCCAAAGCCGTCATCAGTACGGGGCGAAGCCGCGTGAAGCCCGCTTCGAGCGCGGCAGTTTTCGCATCGACGCCCTGCAGACGCAAGTCATTCGCGAAGTTCACGAGCAAAATGCTGTTTGCCGTCGCCACGCCGATACTCATGATCGCGCCCATCAGCGAGGGGACATTGATCGTGGTTTGCGTCAGGAACAGCATCAGCAGAATACCGGATAGCGCCCCGGGGAGGGCCATTAAAATGATGAAGGGATCGAGCCACGACTGGAAGTTCACTACCATCACGAAGTAGACGAGCAGGATTGCGAACAGCAACCCGACGCCCAGCCCGATGAACGACGATCGCATGGTCTCCACCTGGCCGCGCGTTTCGAAAAAACTACCCTTTGGCAACTTCGGCGTGAACTCTTTGAGCAGCCGGTTTACGTCCGATGCCACCGAGCCAAGGTCGCGATCCTGCACGTTGGCGTAGATATCGTAGAGCGGCTGAACGTTGTAGTGATTCACGACCGAGGCGGTCGTTCCTCGCGATAGCCGCGCAATGTTCGAGAGCATCTGCGTCGCTCCCGTGCTCGATCGAACCGGCGTTCTAAGCAGTTCGGCGGTGGTATCGACGCGGTACTGCGGCGTCTGCACCGCTATCGGATAATCGATCCCGTTCTGTGGATTAATCCAATAGTTAGGCGCGGTCTGCGTGCTTGAGCTTAGCGAGACAAGCATGCTGTCCGCCACGTCTCTTTGCGTTAAGCCAAGCTGATCGGCGCGCGTGCGGTCCACGTTGAAGCGGATTTCGGGAACGTCGAGAACCTGATGGAGATGGACGTCCACCGCGCCTGGCACCACTGCCAGCCGGCGCTCGATCTCTTTCGCCAGAACATAATTCTTCTTCGCATTCGAGAGCGGCCCGATCACCTGCAAGTCAATCGGCGCGGGAAGTCCGAAATTCAGAATCTGGCCGACGATATCGGCGGGCTGGAAAAAGAAAGTCAGATTCGGGAATTCATGCCCCAGGCGCTTCCGCAACTCGCGAACGTAGCCCCAGGTCGAATGATGTTCCCCCGCGCGAAGCGAAACCAGAACTTCGCCGTCGAACGCCCCGACAGTGGCGCTATCGCTGAATGCGATGTTCAGGCCGCTGTATGGCAGGCCGATGTTGTCCAGAATGTCTGTAAGTTCATCCGCCGGAATCACCTTGCGAATCGTGTCTTCCACCTGCGAGAAATAGGTTTCAGTTTCTTCGATACGAGTACCGGCCGGCGCCCGGACGTGCAGCCGGATCTGGCCGGCGTCCACTTGCGGGAAGAAATCCGTCCCGATGAACGGGATTAGAACGGCGCTGATTGCGCTCAAGGCCAAGAACCCGGCGGCCACGACTTTGCGGTGGTCGAGCGAGGCGGCCAGCAGAGTCCGGTAACCCTCCCGCAGTCTATGGAACTGCCGGTTGAAGGCATGATGCGCGCGCCAGAAGATGTTGTCGCCCGCCGCATCGGCTTCCTCTTCCCCATGGCTATAACGATCGACTTCCTTGCGAAGCAGGTACTTGATCATCGTCGGCACCAGCGTGCGGGAAAGGAGATAGGATGCCATCATCGCCAGCACGACAGCTAACGCCAGAGGCGTGAACAGATATCGCGCCGCGCCGCTCAGGAAAATTACGGGGACGAACACGATGCAGATGCACAGTGTCGAGACGAATGCGGGCACCGCGATCTGCTGGGCGCCATCGAGAATCGCGCGGACGATCGGCTTGCCTTGCGCGAGATTGCGGTGAATATTTTCAATCTCGACCGTCGCATCGTCCACCAGAATGCCGACCGCGAGCGCCAGGCCGCCAAGCGTCATCACGTTGATCGTTTCACCTAGCAAATGAAGTACGGCGAGGGAAGCGAGAATCGAGAGTGGAATCGAAACGCAGACAATGATGGTGCTGCGCCAGCTTCCCAGGAACAGCAGGATCATCATCGCCGTGAGCAGCGCGGCGATAATCGCTTCCCGCAGCACTCCTTGAATTGCCGCGCGCACGAAAACGGATTGGTCGAACAGGAGGCTGATTTTCAGAGCCGAAGGCAGCGTGGATTGGATCCGCGGCAGGATCTCTTTCAAGCGCTTCACGATTTCAAGCGTCGAAGAACCACCATTTTTCAAAACGGTAAGCAGGGCCCCGCGGCTGCCGTTGTGCCGCACGATATTCTGCTGCACCATGAAGCCGTCGCGGACGTGCGCCACATCGCGGACGTAGATGGTTGTGCCGTTAACCTGCTTGATGGGAAGGTTGTTAAACGCCGCGGCCACCTCGGGCGCGCTATTCAGCTTCACCGGGTATTCATGAGTGCCGATTTTGACATTACCGGATGGAATAATCAGGCTCTGAAGATTAATCGCATTCACCACGTCGGTCGCCGATAAGCCTTGCGCATACACCGAGCGCGGGTCCAAATCCACCATGATCTCGCGCGGCTTTCCGCCATAGGGCAAGGGAAAACTCGCGCCCTGCACGGTAGACATTTGCGTGCGAATGACGTTGTACCCGTAATCGTAGAGGGCCTGCTCCGTCATGGTCTCGCTCGAAATGCCGATCTGCAGAATGGGGACGCTGGACGCGTTGTAGCGAATGATCGTCGGCGGTGTCATCCCCGTCGGAAGCGAATGCAGAACGGATTGCGAGCTGGCGGCAAGCTGCGCCACCGCCGCTTCAATTTTCGCGTTTGGATGAAAGAAAAGCTTGATCACGCTCAAGCCGGGAAGCGACTGCGATTCCATGTGCTCGATATCGTTCACCGACGTGGTGAACGCGCGCTCGGACCGGATGGTTACAATTTCCGCCATCTCTTCGGGCGAAATTCCGGTATACGACCAGATGACGGTGGCGACTGGAATATTAATTTCGGGGAAGATATCGGTCGGCATCCGCAAGATGGCGAGAACACCGAGGGCAACAATCGCGAGCGACATCACGATAAACGTGTAAGGGCGCTGTAAGGCGAGCCGGACTATCCACATATATTTGGAACCGCGACGGAGCGTGCGGCGCGAGGATCAAAATTCCATTGTATGGTACGGGCTTTAAGATAATCGTGACATGCGCATCGCTGCCATCGAAACTATCCACATCAGCCGCGGAGTGACCGTAAACTGGGGGCCGATTCAGTGGTTATGGGTCCGCATCCACACCGATTCGGGGCTGATTGGGCTGGGCGAGACGTATCCGCATCCGGAATCCGAGAAGGCCGTTGTCCACCATTCGCTCGCGCCGGTTCTGCTGGGACGCGATCCGCTATCGATCGACAAGCTCTGGCTCGATATGTTTCAGGCGGTTTCCTATAGCGGATGGGCCGGAGCGGAGATGCGCGCCATCAGCGCGGTCGATATTGCGTTGTGGGATCTGGCGGGAAAGGCCGCGGGCGCGCCGATTTATCAACTTTTGGGCGGCGCGTCCAGGCAATCGATCCGCACGTACAACACCTGTTACGACCAGCTCGATTTCCTTACCGAACCCGTAAAACTGGCGCGGGAGCTGCGTGAATCGGGAATCAACGCGATGAAAATATGGCCGTTCGATACTATTGCGAAATCGACCGGCGGCCAGTTCATCACCGCCGGTCAGATGCGCCAGGGACTGGAGCCGCTCCGGCTGATTCGCGAGGAGTTTGGGGATTCGATGGACGTCGCGATGGAATTCCACGGCTACTGGAATCTTCCTTGCGCCATTAATATCGCGCGGGCGTGCGAGCCGTATGCGCCGCTTTGGCTCGAAGAAATGCTGCCGCAGGATAACCTGACCTCGTACGGCGAACTGGCCAAGACCACGCGATTGCCGCTGTGCGTGAGCGAACGGCTGATGACACGCTACGGTTTTCGTGAGCTATTCGAAAACCGCGCCGCGCGAATTATCATGCCGGATATCTGCTGGTGCGGGGGCATTTCGGAAGCGAAAAAAATTGCGACTATAGCGGAGACGTGGTATCTACCCGTGGCACCGCATAACTGTGGCGGACCGGTATTGCATGCGGCTTCGGCGCATCTGGCGGCCAATGTGACGAACTTTTACATTCTGGAATCCGTGCGCCGGCATTATCTGGATGAGTACGCCGGAATCGTCACCAACACGTTGCCGGCGGTGAACGGCGAAATCCCGCTGCCGCCAGGACCGGGGCTCGGAATCGAACTGGCGCCGGAGGTTTTTAAACGCACGGATTTGACTGTGGATTGGACGCGGGAATAGCGGCCTATCGCACAAAACCCGAGATCGTCTCTTTGCCTGACGTAAACACCGCGAACTGCGTCCGTTTCCCTTGAGCTTGCGAAGCGTGGGGCGGCGAGGCGCAAAAAGCTCCTACGATTTCGGGAAACACATGTCGCGCTCCAATTTCCCCGCGCGCTCCCGGAAATCTTGGTACAGCGCGCCATAACTGAGCGTGATGTAATCGGGTTCGCTGTAACCGAGTAGCGCGGCAATGCGGTCCACCCATTCGGGCGGCCCTTCCAGTTCGAGGAACGTCGCGATGGGGGTTTCATCGAGGGTCGCAACACCTTCGCCGCCGGGTTGCGCAAACTCCGTGCGGTACTTCTCATAAATGAACGAAGTGGTGAAGCCCAGCCTTTCGAGAATCGCCTGGAATTCGGGAAGGCCGGCGATCCCCACTTCGCGTTCTTCGCGCGATTTGTGTTTGCCCGGGCTGGCGGGACCTTTGAAGGTGAGCGTAGCGCGACGCCCGGCTTGACGCAACCGGAGCAATTTCCCATGGGCGCGCAGCTCATGCGCGGGATTATCGAAGACCAGGTTGCGTTCGAACACCCGGCGGCGCTTTATGCGGAAACCGTTTGCCGCGAGCAGCCGCCGTGCCGCCGCAATGTCGGAAACCGGAAGCTTGATCTCGTTCTCACGCGAGGAGTGGGGCACTGAAAGGTATAATACCGGCTGGTTTCGAATTGAAACGTGTCTTGACCGCTACTTTGGCGATCGCGGCTCTGTGGGTTGCCTTTGCGCGAGCCGCGGGACCGGTGGCAAAGGGCCTGGAAGCGTTTCGAAACCGGGACTTCGTCTCGGCCGAGCGTATCTTTCAAAAGATCGCGCGGGAAGATCCCGCCAACGCCCACGCCTGGAAACTGCTCGGGATGTCCTATGCGGCGGAAGAAAAATACGATCTCGCCGAACCCGCTTTTCGCCAAGCTTGCACGCTGAATATCGACGAGGAAAACGCTTGCTACTATCTTGCCCGAACGGATTTCACGCTCGCGCGGCTCGATAGCGCACTTCATTTCTTCGCCGTCGCGCTGAAAACCGCGGGCGCGGAAAAGGGTCGCATTCCGCTCGGAATGGCGCTCACGTTTGAGGCGCTCTCGAAGCCGGATGAAGCCGAACGCTACTATCGCGAAGCGATCGCCGCCGGTGAAGCGAGCGCGCGCGCCGACTTCGGAATGTTTCTTTTCAAGTACGGGCGCGGCGCCGAAAGCCTCGCCGTGCTCAATGAGGCGGGCGCGACCCACGGCTTGGAACGGGTTAGAAAAGGGCTTGCCGCCGCGCCTCCGGTTAAGACAAGCAACATCCTGCCGGGCGCAATCAGCTTCGAACCGAGACCGCTCGACATGATTGTTCGGACCGGCGCGACAGGCGAGAAGCATCAGATTGAAACGATGATCGCCGGCGTCGCGGTTCTCGATTACGACAATGACGGCTGGCCCGATATCTATATTGCGAATGGCGCCAGCGTCCCCGATCTGATCAAGAAGGATTCGTCTTATTCGAACCGCCTCTTCCGGAACAATCGCGATGGAACGTTTTCGGACGTTACCGGAAAAGCGGGCGTCGCGGGCGCCGGCTATTCGATGGGCGTTGCCGCGGCCGATTTCGATAACGACGGCAATGTCGATCTTTTCGTGACCGGGGTTCGCGGCAACACGCTATTTCGCAATCGCGGCGACGGCACGTTCGAGGATGTCACCAAGGCGGCCGGATTGGGCGAAACGGGAAAGTGGTCGGTGGCGGCGGGCTGGTTCGATTTCGATAACGACGGCCTGCTGGATCTCTTCGTCGTCCGCTATGTCGTCTGGGATCCCGCCACTGAAATATTTTGCGGAAACTCCGGTCATCGCCAGTATTGCCATCCCAGCAACTATCGACCGCTTGCGAACGCTCTGTACCGGAACCTGGGGAACGGCAAATTTCAGGATGTTTCCGTTCCATCGGGAATCGCCAAATCCAAGGGCAAGGGGATGGGTGTCGCATTCGGCGATTTCGATAATGACGGCCGTTTAGATATCTTCGTCGCCAACGACACGATCCCGAATTTTCTTTTTCACAACGAGGGTAACGGCAAGTTTCGGGAAATGGCTCTCGATGCCGGGGTCGCTTACGACGGAGATGGTAAATCCCTTTCCGCCATGGGCGCCGACTTCCGCGATTACGACAACGATGGCCGCGAAGATATTTTCATCACGGCTCTTTCGAACGAAACGTTTCCGCTATTTCGAAATCTTGGCCAGGGTCGTTTTGCGGATGTTGGTTATCCGAGCGGTATGGGGCGCGCCTCCGCGCAGTGGACGGGTTGGAGCGCGGGGATGTTCGATTTCAATAACGACGGATGGAAAGACATTTTTGTCGCGGGCGGGCACGTCATGGATAATGCCGAGTTATCGTCCGGCCGGAAATCGCGCCAGCCGAACATCGTTTTCACAAACCAGGCGGGTGGTTATGAAGCGCAACTGCTCCCGGGTGACGCGCTGC
>JALYXS010000025.1 GCA_030946965.1 Acidobacteriota bacterium | reverse complement strand
CGTCGAGCGCCACGGAATCGTTGCGCCGGTCGTAGAGGCCGGTCGTGCGGGCGGATTCATGGCCGGCCATTTGCTGGGCGACTTCGAGCTTGCCCCCGTTTTGTAAATACGTGGTGATACCCGTAGGGGCACTGTCAACTTAAGGGCTGAATTCCATAGCGCCCTGAACAGCGAGACGGGATCACATCGAACTGACTCGAATTATTTCTTGAGACCCGCAACTTCATTCCAAACGGCAAACCGGATCTCCCGCAACGAAATCCCTTCAAACACCCTCTCAGAAGTTGATCTTTGCCGCGATCATCACCTGCCTGGGCGATCCGGCCTGCCCTGTAATCACGCCGAACGTCCGCTGTGTGACCGCGCCGTTCGGATTCGCGGCGTTCATGTGGTTCAAAACGTTTTGAGCCTCAAAGCGCAACTGCAGAGCGCTCGACTCGCTCCAGAGCCGAAAATTCTTCATCGCCGCAAGGTCCCACTGGCTGTACCCGGGTCCGCGGAAGTCCGGGAACGTGCTGGGCACGTCGCCGATCTCGAACCCCTGCACCAAACGGAACGCGTTCGGATCGAAGTATGGTTTGAAATTCGCAGCGCCTTCGAGAGATGCGTGTCCCCCAACGTGGTTGTTGTAATTAACGCCAGGCGCGACGAAACGCGGACGGGTGGTGCGGCCTTGGCCGATGTTGTACCACTGGCTGCCAAGTCCGCCGACCCCGCCGCTTGGGGTATACACCAGAATCGGTTGTCCACTGCGGAATGTGGTCGTGCCCGCTACCTGCCATCCGCCGAGTAACTTGTCGAGCGCCTTTGCACCGAAAGACTGCGGCGAGCCGAGCAATCTCTTGCCTCGGCCAACCGGTAGCTCCAGCGAATAGTTGAACAGAAACTTCTGCGTAATGTCCTGCGGCGCGACTCCGTAGATATCGCTGAACGGCAGACCCGCTTGTGGAAACGCTTGCTGGCTCGGCCCTTGCGAGAACTGATTGTCTATGCCACCTACGTCCTGCAGCAGCTTGCTCCAGGTGTAATTGGCAAGGAAGCTGAACCCCTGGCCAAAGCGGTGCTCCGCCTGAAAGTAACCTGCATGGTAATTTGACGTTCCAAGCGGCTCGCCCATAGTCCATAACTCCTGCCAGAGCGGGTTTAGCTGGAACATGCGGCCGAACGGAAGCGTTTTGCCGCCCTGGCCCGTGTTCAACGGAATCTGTCCGTAAAAGGGATTATCGACCGGGTTGTTCAGAGCGTTCCCTAGCGGACCGAGTATGTGATAGGCATCAGGCAGAATATGTTCACCCTTGCCAAGCCAGAACGGCAGATTGCGTCCCGCGTTGCCGGTGTAATTGAGCTCTAGTACCCAGGCGTTTGCGCCGGAACCAATCTCGCGCTCTACACCCAGTTGGAACACGTGTTCGTGGCCGGCCGACTGGTTCAAGGAATTGGCGATAAACCAGCCGCCCATGACGCTGCGGTTGAGCGCCGCGATGTCGCGGGTGGCTGGCACGTATCCCGCGCCGCCGGGCATCGGCTGCGTGAACGTCAGGGGAAACGTGAGTCCATTATCGGGAGAACCGCCTTGAATGAAGCGTGCGAAGTCACCGTAGCCTACGTTCCATGGAGCGCCGTTCAGGAACGTGCCGCCAGTGGTCGTAAGGAATTGAAGTCCATAACTCGCGCGCAGGACTGTCTTTGGCATGAACTGCCACGCTAGGCCTAAGCGCGGTCCAATATGATCTTTAAACGCCTGCTGTGTGGTGCGGCCGGGGTATTCAGGTGTCCCCAATTCAGCAACGCGGCCCTGAAAGCCCTTTGTCAGCCAGTCCGGCGCCTTGAAGGTCACGCCGGCCTGTTGCTGCGCCAAATCCCAGCTCCAACCATCATTGGGCTTTACATTCCATTGATAGCCTTTATCCCAAAAGATCTGGCGGTCAAATCGTTCCGTGCGAGGCGGTTCATAATCCCACCGTAGGCCGAGGTTCACGGTGAGACGGCTGGTGAGCTTAATATCATCCTGCGTGTAGAGGCCGTGGTAGCCCTGAAACGACGCCGGCCCCGCCAACTGCGTGCCAGACCCTCCGGTCACCGCGCCCAGCAAAAAACTCGCGAAACCCGAACCCGTCGGCGCCGGCTGGTCGAAGTACTGCGACGTTACACTGCGCTGAGTGCCGTACCCTAGGCTGCCCCCGCTCGTGACGTTCGAGTAATAGCGCCGGTGTTCGTACCCTGTCTTCAAATTGTGCTTGCCCCAAATCTTCTGAATGGACACAACTCCGGTGTAGGACGTGTCGTGATCCACGTTGACGTCTCCGCCTCCAAGACCCGCAATAGTGTCGCCCGTACCAAGGCTTGGGACGCGGCCTTTCGTACCCCCGATCAGTGTGAGCACCTGGCGTTGCAGTGGCCACGAACTCGAATCGATGCCGTCGGCAATGGACGAACCGCCATCCGAGATCAGCCGGACCACGCCGCCACGGAAACTGAGGATCGTCGTGGGAGTGAGATTGTAAGTGTGGTCGACCGACGCGGTGTATGATCCGCGGGCCGTAAACCCGACCGCCTGGAGCGGAGAGAGCCAGCGGGTATTGGTGCTGTTGTCATCAAATCGGGTTACGGTGACGTGCGTCGTATGGCTGGAGTTCCAGTTCTCATCGAGACGGCCGGTCCACCGGTCGTTGGTATAGGGACTTTTGGTGCCTCCGATAAAGTTCTGATCGTGGCTCGACCCTGGCTGCGCCGCGCGGTTTGGAAGGGGATAGTAGCCAAGGTAGATTTTCGCAAGCGGGTCGATGCGGTCTTGTGGAATGCGGTTTCCAGGAAAGGGATCACGCACCACGCGACCGTTTTCAATTCGCGCCGTCAGTGGATCGTAGATGGTGACGGGAATTCCGGCATCAATCAGACTCTGCGAAAAGTCGCCTTGGCGTTCGAGTGCCGTTGGAACACCGGCCGTGACTGCGTTGCTGCCTGTGGCGCGCCGGACGCCCTCATAGTTCAGGAAGAAAAACGTGCGGTCGTGGCCGTTATACAACTTCGGAAGTTGGACGGGACCGCCGATCGCGCCGCCAAAAACGTTGTCGTGGAACACACCCTTGGTCCGGCCGAACCGGTTGGAGTTCCAGTCGTTTGAATTCAGCCGGTCGTTGCGGAAAAATTCATATACCGAGCCGTGAAATTCGTTGGTGCCAGAGCGCGTGACGAGTGTCACAGCCCCACCCGATAAGCGGCCGTATTCGGCTGAAAGTCCGTTGGTGATTACCTTAAATTCCGAGATTGCCTCCATGGACGGGACCGCCGGCGGAATGTCGTGACGATATCCCGTCGTGACCGGAATCCCGTCGATGAAGTACTCCGACTGGGATGTGCGCCCGCCATTGATGCGAAGGTCTTGATCGTGGCCGGCCTGTTCACTGGTGCCGTTAACATTCGGCGTCAGCAGCGCAAATGCCAGCGCATTGCGATTGTACTGGGGCAACTGCTGGATACGGCGATTGTCGATAACGAGTCCGGTTTGAGCGTCGTCAATGCGAAGCAGCGGCGTTTCAGCCGAAACGTTGACAGTGTCGGCTTGCTGACCAAGCTCCATCGCGAGATCGATCGCGACGCGGTCGTCCACGCGCAGTTCGATCGCGTCGCGTTCCAGTGTGCGGAAGCCCGCCGCATGCGCTCGCAGGGAGTATGTTCCTGGAACCAGCGCGGGAAACGCATAAAAGCCTTCGCCGTTCGTTGGCCCGCTGCGAACCACATTTGTGGCAACATTTTTGATTTCGATAATAGCGGCGGGAATCACGGCCCCTGTAGGATCTTTGACTCTGCCACTTAACGTAGCCTGTCCGCTCTGCGCAAACATCCCAAATGCGGAAATCAAAAAAAGCGAAATGCACGATAAAGTTTTTCGAAGCACAGTAGATTCTCCTGGCAGATAAAGCCGAATATCTTTCAGAGCGAACCAGAAACGGCTCCGAGTATACACCCCTTTTTACCCGATTAAAATTTGTGGCCAACAAATTGGCGGCGGACACTGAGGGACCACGCTTGCTTTCGAAGTTCTGGGCGTTTCTCGCGCCAGCGATTTTGGCGATTTGCTCTGCTGTCCCTTGGCGATTCTTGCTCCTGTGAAGCGGCCGCACTTCACCGACCTTGCTCGCGATTCGCAAATCTCTTATAAATCGAACAACGATTTCCAGACGACAACTATTTCCAAGCCAATATGCAGCGGCATCGGAACTCTGGATTATGACGCGACGGCGGCTTAATGGATATTTTTTTTCAGCAGTGGCGCGAAGGGGCTGTTGCAGATAGCTTCTGAAAACAATTAGAGGCAAAAGTCTTTGGAATGGCACCCTTTGTTTCCGGGCCTTCCAACCTGATTACGGCTACCCTTTCCGTGCTGCGCCATGCTGACGGTCATTTCCCCACCCATTGTGATTCGGACTGGCGCGGCCAGGGCTTCCTGAAGCGCAAATCTCCTTGAGGATCGCGGCGTGCATCCGGGCGATGGCACGCGTTTTCCCTTCGCGCCTGACAAGTGGCTTCGAGCATTTAGTTTCGTTGCCAGTTCCGCGAGATCTTCATCGGTGTACTGGTCGCGGTTAGCCCATCCTGCGGTGAAGCCGCCAGTAAAGAGCATCCCCATAACCCCTCGGTTCACAGGCAAGTATGCGATCATCACGGTCGATTCTTTGGAAAACTTGCTGAGATTACACGTATTCTCGCTCGTGGACAAGAACGATTTTGGGCATTGGAGGACGATCACGTGCGCATCGAGAATATTTGGATTTCGCGAGTGCGTCCCACGCCAGCCATACCTGTTCAGTGGGGCGGGAACTGCCGTAGAGATCTCGTTTATGCGGGCAGACGCCCGATTCAACCGGCGATACGTCGGACTCGAGAGCGTGTGCGTGATGAGTTGCCAATCCTTAATGCAAAAGCGGGAATTCGGGCGGGCGAGAGATTCCACCGCCTGGCTATGCGGTTGGCCGGAGGCTGGTAGAACGTTCGTCTGGAGTTCGATCGGCAACTGGCCCTTGAATCGTGTCGCTCCGGAGCGCGCGAGTTCAACCCAAAGACCCACGAGCGAAAGAAAGTCGGCTGTAAACGACTTACCTGAGCAAGCCGAAGCACTTTATCCCTTTAAAGTTCCATTAATAGTCGTTTAGTTTCAATAACTTATAAAATACAAATCCAGCACGCGAGAGATAATATCTCACAAATTACCGAAGTGAGACTGTTTTTACTTGCTTTTCGCGGAATGATCTCAGTATCATAGGAAAACAGTAAAATGCCTTATCAAAGGGTAAATCGGCCTCCCAATGCCATTCCAGATTCAGTGGCATGGAAGACGCTCGGCCTCAGTCGGGCGACATTCTTTCGCAAACTCAAAGAAGGAGCTTTAACCGCACCTATCCTTCGGAGTGGGACCACACGCCGCTGGTGGACACCCTCTGACATAGACATCGCGCGCCAGGAATTGGCTACAAGCCAGCCCGAGATGCAAACATGATTCGCCTTGTCGTAAGCAATCAACGCGGTGGTGTTGCAAAGACAACGACGGCGGTGAATCTGGCCCGGTGTTTCGCGGATAAGGGTCTGAAAACACTGCTAGTGGATACGGACTCCCAAGGTTCGATTGCCACGATTCTAGGGCTTAAACCGCAATTCACTCTTCATGACTTCCTGATTAAACAGATGTTATTGGCAGAGTGCGTCGTAAAAGCTCATGAGCGTATCGACGTTCTGTGTAGTGACCGAAAGACGATGCAGGCAGAGGACATTATTAGCGGACAGACGCTCCGGGAAGTTCACTTTGAGCAGGTGTTCTCGGAGACGGGCGCGGATCGCGACTACGACGCAGTGGTTATAGACGTCGCACCTTCCCTGACGCTGTTCCAGACCTGCGCCATGCTGTACACGAAAAAGGTACTGATTCCTGCGGCAATGGAGACCCTGAGCGTTCAGGGGGCGAGCGCGAGTATCAGCTCCGCTTCTGAACTCAACCGGCTTTTTAAACGCCAACCTGGGATAAGTTCCATCGGGATCCTGCCTGTCATGGTTAATAACCGGCTACAGATGACGCAGACCGTCTTAAACGCCCTCACAGACATGGCCGGAGAGCTAAAGGTGCCTCTCTTGCCCGCTATTCGAACGGATACTGCTGTAGTTAAAGCGGCCCGTTCCAAGCAGTTTTTGGCTGACTTCGATCCCAAGTCGAAGGCGCTAGAGGATTACGAGAACGCCGCGAACATATTGCTCAAGTGTTTGAAGCCGGCGGTGCCTGATGACATCTCCCTCCAAACCACGACGTAAGAAATCGCCTGAAGTGCTGGACTGGCGTGAACTCGCCCGAGGCCCTGCGCTACGTGGACTTACGGAGGTACTCGGCACAACTCCAGAAGTGGCGAGAGATCGTGCAGGCAATCGCCAATTAGCTGATAGTCATACTGGCGGCGTATTTACGGGGCCCACGGTGGTTGAAAGACCTACCGTGGGTGAAGCG
>JALYXS010000005.1 GCA_030946965.1 Acidobacteriota bacterium | reverse complement strand
CGGTTTGCCCGGCCATTTTTTAGTCCAGTACGACGACGGCGCTTACAGCACTTTCATCGATCCGTTCAACGGAGGGCGGCTGTTGGAGCATGCCGATCCACCGATGCTCCGCCCCGTGAGCAAGCGGCAGATTATCGGACGGATGATCAACAATCTGCATGGAATTTACATCTCGCAGCGGTCGTCTCCGAAGCAACTTTTGCTCTTGGATTTGCTGATACGGGCCGATCCCGATGCTGCGGAGGAGTATAAGCAGCGGGGTTTGGTGCATCTCCAGAGCCGCCAGATGCAGGCCGCCAAGGCGGACTTGCAGAAATATTTGCGGCTGATGCCGGACGCGGCCGATCGCGGAGAAATCGAGCGGCAATTGCAGGCGATTACGCGCTGGCTTGCGACGATGAACTAAACAGAACCAAAAAAACAATTTACAAACTTCCTGTTCTGCGTTATCCTAGAGACGCTCTGGAAATCAAGTCCGCGCGTAAAGGATGTTTGCTACCGAAAGCAATCTTTCACGCGAAGAAATGGAACGCAGGCGTTTAGCGGCGGCTCAAGAGCTGCTGAATGGCCTATCTCAGTCCCGCGTCGCCCGCAAGTTTGGGGTGAGCCGGACAACCACCTCACGCTGGCACCGCGCTCTCACGCGCCAAGGTGTCGAGTCTCTGCGCAAGCGCCGTGCTACCGGCCGCCCGAGCCGCTTGACGTCCGATCAACTAAAAGACGTTGCGCGTATGTATACCGAAGGCGCTCGCGCCCACGGGTTCTTCAACGATCGCTGGACCACCGCGAGACTGGCCAAAGCCATCGAAGAAAAATTCGGCGTGCATTATGACCAGGATCACGTCGGCCGGCTAATGCACAAATTAGGTCTGCGGGAACGCCGGGTGCCCGATTACGCGGCCTCCCGGTACTCGCCGAACACCAGCCTGAGCGCGTCTGAAATTTCGCCTACGGTCGCGTATTGACCGGCTGCGTCCAGGATCTTCGGCATCAGGTTACCGCCATCCCGCGCGGTTGAATCGAGCGCAACCAGGCTGGCCCTCACGGCGGCTTGGTCGCGGCTGGTTCGCACCGCGCGCAAACGCTCAATCTGCGCCCGCTCAATCTCCGGATCGAGCCGGAACGTCGGGATCGCGTGGTGCTCATCCATGCGGAAACGGTTGACGCCCACCACAACCCGCTCGCCGCTCTCGACGGCTTTCTGCCATTCGAACGCGGCGTTTTGGATCTCGGACTGAATGTAGCCAGTCTCGATCGCGCGCAACGTCCCGCCCATCGCTTCGATTCGATCGAGATATTCGACCGCGCCGCGCTCAATCGAATTCGTCAGCGCTTCGATGTATTCGCTCCCGCCAAAAGGATCCGCGGTATTCGTTACGCCGCTCTCGTAAGCAATAATCTGTTGCGTGCGCAATGCCAGCCGGGCCGATTCTTCGGTAGGCAGCGAGAGCGCCTCATCGCGCGCATTGGTGTGAAGCGACTGGGCGCCGCCGAGCACCGCGGAGAGCGCCTGCAAGGACGTTCGCACGATGTTCACGTCCGGCTGCCGCGCCGTCAAAGTCGATCCCGCTGTCTGGGCATGAAAGCGCAACATGCAGGAGCGCGGATTGCGCGCATGGAATCGGTCCCGCATCAGCTTGGCGTAGAGCCGCCGCGCGGCGCGGAATTTGGCGATCTCTTCGAGAAAATTGCTGTGCGCGTTGAAGAAAAACGAAAGCCGGGGCGCGAAATCGTCGATTGCCATACCGGCCGCTAGCGCCGACTCGATGTACGCCACCGCGTTAGCGAAGGTGAACGCCACTTCTTGAATTGCCGTGGAACCGGCTTCGCGGATGTGATAGCCGCTGATCGAAATTGTGTTCCATTCCGGCAATTCGCGATGCGCCCATGCAAACAGATCGGTAACGATGCGCATTGCGGGATGGGGCGGATATATATATGTTCCGCGCGCCACGTATTCTTTTAGTATGTCGTTCTGGACCGTGCCGGAAAGCTTCGCGAGGTCCGCCCCTTGCCGCCGCGCGACGAGCACGTAAAGCGCGAGCAAGATCGCCGCGGTCGAGTTGATCGTCATGGACGTCGAAACGCAATCGAGCGAAATGCCTTCGAACAGCTTTTCCATGTCCGCCAGGGACGAAATCGCCACGCCCACGCGTCCCACTTCCCCGGCGGCGAGTGGATGATCGGAATCCATGCCCATCTGCGTGGGCAGATCGAACGCGACGGAAAGGCCGGTGGTGCCTTGCGCGATCAGGTAGTGATAACGCCGATTGCTCTCTTCGGCGGACCCGAAACCGGCGTACTGGCGCATGGTCCAGAGGCGGCCGCGGTACATATCGGGGTAGATGCCGCGGGTGTAGGGGAACTCTCCGGGCCTTTCCTCGCGGGCATCCGGCTCGTTCATGAGCGCGAAATTTTGCGGGCGCGCAAGAAGGAAGAAATGCCGTATCCGCCCATCAGCACGACGAATACACAAATCATTACGAGCTTAATCGTACTGCCAGTATCGCCGTTGTACCCTCGTAGCGTGCGAATGGCGGAAGGAATCGGCCAAACCGCAAGCGCGATGAAAAGGAAGCCGATCAGTTCATGCCAAAGCGTTCGCGCGGGCCGGATGGCGGCGGGCAAAACGTGGCGGACGAACTGCCGCGACTGGAATACAACGCTCCGTTTTGCCACTTCCTCATATTAACAAAGCACTTCCTCACTGGAGGTATGTTGACGGGAGCGCCATAATCCGATTGGTTAGCTGTCGACGGCAGATGCGAATCGCGGAAGGTATTCTTGTGAATCGGATTGGCTGCCATTACAATCATTACAACGCGCTCGGCGGGGAGCGCCGGAAAATGGAACTCTTGGAAGGCAGAGTGCATCAAGTTTAGCGTGCAGCTTAGCGTGGTTAACGGGCCGGCATCGGAGGAGAGCCAATCGTGGAAGATCGTTTAAAGGTAATGATGCGTGAACTAGGAAACGCGATTAACGATTCGCTTTCCGAATCGGACCGGATCGCTGAAGCGATCGGGGGTATAAAAGCGTCGGGCTTCGACGTTTTCTTAGTTCTGGAGGCGACTATTGGGTTTACCAAGAGCGCCGCCGCGGATCGGGAAGCCGAACCGCCCCGGGTTTTCAGTTCGGCCGGCAAGGTCAAGTTCACGTCGCAAGATGAGCGGTTTCTGAAGGCTTTGAAGATTGCGGTCCCGAAATAGCAGCGGCGCGTCAGAACGCACTCAGTTCGGAATACACGTCCCATGTTGCGTTCGCTGCCTTCCGCCACGTAAATTCGGCCGCTCTTTGCTTACCGCGCTCGATCAGAGTTTCCCGTAGCGCGTCATCCTGGATCACCCGGTTCAGGCATTCCGCAATTTCATCTACATTATCTGGGGAGGCAAGCAAAGCCGCGTTCCCGCACACCTCCGGCAACGCGGACCGGTTGGAACTCACGACGGGAACTCCGGCCGCCATGGCTTCGAGCACCGGCATGCCAAATCCTTCGTCGAGCGATGGAAAAGCGAAAATCGTGGCGCGAGCATACCAGCGAGCCAGTTCGGCGGATGTAACATACCCGGTAAGCCGAATTTGAGAGCGCCGGGGGCTTTTTTCGATCCGGCGTAAAATCGCGTCGGAACCAAATCCATGGGATCCCGCGAGCACCAGGGTCCAATCTGGGGGTGCCGACTCGAACGCCTGAACCAGCCTGGCGATATTTTTCCGCGCCTGAATCGCTCCAACGCTCAGGATGATTTTCTCGCGTGCCGGGGGATGCACGGTCAGTGCTCGAACCCCGTGGTGGATCACTCGGATTCTCGCCGGGTCTACGTCCAGCAATGTTTCCACTTGGTGGGCCGTGAAAGCCGAGACGGCAATGATGCGGTCCGCTTCGGCGGCGGCATGGCGAGCCTGATCCGCAAATCGCCGGCGGAACTCCCCGGTGCTGTAATCGCCCGTCAACACGAATAGATCGTGAAAAGTCGCGATCTGCTTGCCGAATCGGCGGCGAGGCAGGCGCTGATTTAATCCATGAAAAAGCGCCGCCGGCCGTCCCGATCGTTCGAGCAGCAGGCGCCGGTGCGCGTTTCGCGGGATATCCGACTGGAAAGAGCGCAGAAACCGGTGGGGCCGGTAGTAATACAGCCAGCCGCGTTCGGGATGGGCGCCGGCCAGGCCGTTCAATAATTCGCGCGAATAAATTCCGACGCCCGAGAGATCCTCGCCCAAGCTATAGGTGGCGTCCAATGCGATATTCAGGTCTCTAGTTTATATTCCTTCAGCTTGCGGTAGAGGGTGGTCCGGCCGATGCCCAGCAGTTGCGCCGCCACGCCCCGATCTCCCTTGGTCTGCTCCAGGGCTTCGATTATGGCGCGTTTCTCGATTTCATGAAGAGGAACCACGCCCGGGCGAGCCGGCGCGCCCACTTGGCACGAGGCCGCCGCCGCAAATGAAACCTGGCCTGCTCTCCCGGCAATCATCGAGTTCTGCAGCGCCGAAGGAAGATCCGCCGTGTGCAGCAGCGGCCCTGAATTCATCGCGACCATCCGGGCAACGCAGTTCTGCAACTCCCGAACGTTGCCCGGCCAATCGTGCCCGAGTAGCGCATCCAGGGGTTCGCGCGTGAGGGAGTAAGGGTTGTTGGACCGTTCGAGAAAGCTTTCGACGAGCGCGGGAATATCCTCCTTGCGGTCGCGTAGAGCCGGAAGCCGGACGGAGATGACGTTCAGGCGATAGTAGAGATCCTGCCGGAAGCTGCCGCGCTCTACTTCGCGCGCGAGATTGCGATGGGTCGCCGCAATCACCCGGATATCCACTTTGTGCCGGATCAGCGATCCGACGGGGCGATACTCCCGCTCCTGAAGGACGCGCAGCAGTTTCACTTGCATCTCGAGGGGCAGGTCCCCGATTTCATCGAAAAACGCAGTACCGCCATGCGCCGCTTCGATTAAGCCGCGCTTCGCGTCGGACGCTCCCGTGAAAGCGCCTCGCGCGTGTCCAAACAGTTCGCTTTCCATCAAAGGGCCGACTAGCGATCCGCAATCGATGGGGACGAACGTGCCCGCCGGGTTGGCATCGTATAGAGCGCGCGCCACCACTTCCTTGCCCGTGCCGCTCTCCCCCAGCAAAAGAACGGGATCGCGTGAAGGCGCCAGTTTTTCGACGGTCCGCCGGATTTGCACCATGGAGTTCGAAGCTCCGATAAAGCTGTTCTGGCGGGCGGTCATCCGATATAACTCTCATCGGGTGGATTATGGAAATCTTTAGGCGTTCACGAGTTCCGTGCGTTCGATTTGACCATCTTTCAGGTAGACGCGAGTTTGAGCGATAGCTGCCGCTTCGGGACTATGCGTGGCCATGAGGACGGCGGCTCCAAATTCGCTGGCGGCGCGGCTCATCAGAGCGAGAACCTGGTCCCCGCTGGCGGTATCGAGATTGCCAGTCGGCTCATCGGCAATCAAAATCCCGGGTGAGTGGACGAGTGCGCGAGCCACCGCGACGCGTTGCATCTGGCCGCCGGAGAGCTGGTGCGGCAAGGAGGCGCCGCGTGTGTCGAGACTCACCCACTTGAGGCGATCAAGCGCTGTACGGGCCGAATTCGCGGCGCCCGAAAGCAGCAGCGGGAGTTCCACGTTTTCAAAAACCGTCAAGGTGGGGAGAAGCTGAAAGAACTGGAAAACGAAGCCGATGCGGGTGCGGCGAAGCGCGGTGAGTTCGGCTTCCGCTAGGGCGCTCGTCGAGCGGCCGTCAATGAGAACGTCGCCCGATGTTGGGAAGTCCATCGCCCCGGCCATGTTGAGCAGCGTGGACTTGCCGCACCCGCTACGCCCCAGAAGCGCGGTGACTTGGCCGGCTTCTATCGAAAGCGAAACTTCGTGCAGGGCGATTAACTTCTGGCCCTTGGATTCGTAAGTGCGCGTTACGCCGCGGAGCTCGATGCGGGGCAAGATTGATTATTTCATTTCAGTTTCGCCTGATGTGGAACCAATATTGGTAGTAAAATGGTTACATGAATGTAACCCTTAAAAATATCCCGGACGATCTCTATCTCCGCATAAAGGAGCACGCTGAAGAACAAGGACGTAGTTTAAACGCCCAAGTTATTGCCATTCTAAGTGGCGAGGCGGCGGAGATCCAGCGGCGGCGGAAGATGCGGGAATCGCGAGCCAGCTTGGAACGTTTTGTGGCGTCGCTCCCCGTTCTGGAAGACAGTTCGGAGTTGATTCGCGAGGATCGGGAACGTTGAAGCCAAATGGGCCCTTAATGGTGGTGGATGCGAGCGTGGCGGCCAAATGGGTGTTGCGCGAACCGGGACGCGAGCAATCGTTGCGGCTCCTCAATGATTACGAATCGGCAGCGGTCCAGTTAATCGCCCCGAGTCTACTGCCGATTGAAATTGCGAGCGTGTTGACGAAACGCCAGCGGCGGAATGAACTGTCCCCGGTACAGGTTCGGGAGGCATTTCGGATGTTCGAAATTCGGTGCCCCATGCTGACCGATGTTCGCGAGCACATAGCTTCGGCCATGGAATTATCGGCCCTGCATCGGCTTTCGGTATACGATTGTGTTTACTTAGCGATGGCACTTGAGCGCGGGTGTGATTTGATCACGGCGGACCGGAAGTTCTACGAAGCAACGTCGCAAGCGTATGCGTCGGTGCGGCTGTTGGAATCACAAGTGGTATAGCAGGTAATATGCTAACATAGCACTAAGATCTTAGGAAATGTATGCCAATCTATGAATACCGGTGCGATGCGTGCGGTAAAAAGTTCGAGAAGATACAAAAGTTTGCGGATGCGCCGTTAATTGTTCATGAAGAATGCGGTGGTCCGGTGGAACGCCTGATTTCGTCACCGGCCTTTCATTTCAAAGGTACGGGTTGGTATGTAACCGATTACGCCAAGACCAACGGCCAGTCGCCTCAAGGGAAAGAGGGTTCGGAGTCGTCCGAAGACAAGAGCGGCGAAAAAGCGGAGAAGAAAGACGCTTCCGATAGGGCCGATAAGAAGGACGGCAAGGAGCCGAAACCGGCTCCAGCGGAAAGCAAGAAGACCGAAACGGCAAAGCCCGATTCTACTTCGACCGGCGCCGTGACGCCAGCACCCGCCAGTACCGTTTCGAACGTTCCCGATAAAAAATAGGCGTGCCGGGGCGGCGCGGACTGCAACGAGCGCGCCTGAGTTCGAGCGGCATGGTAGTGGTTCTGGACGCGGGAGCTCCCTATGCGGGCTAACTTCCCAAGCGCAAAGATGTTTCGTACTTCCTCACGCACCCTTGCCATCCGCCAGTGTTTAGCGAGGTGGAAGAAGGTCTTCGAGAAGGGTGCGTTGGAGAAGAGTATCCGTGAAATTACGCGTATGTAGTAGTCAAAATCACAGGTTGGCGACGGTTACCATTTACTTGCCGACTAATCGTAATAGTTGCGGGCGGCAGTTAAGGGAATATTGTGGCGGGAGATGCTGCAGCCACCGCCCAAAAGATTATGGCCTCTGAGTCGTTCTTTCGCACCGGTGTTGTTGGCGACCTCCTGATGCATGTGTGCGATGTCCCGCTAACGCTGATCCCCTACGTGTTGCTCAGACCGGTGAGCAAGGAACTATCTCATGCTTGCCGCGGTTTTCTCGTTGTTCCAAACCGCTATCTTGGCGCCAGTAAAATCAACCTTATTACAGTTGCTGCTTCTTCTGAAACGTGAGGATTCCCTGAAGGCCTTTGAGCCACATCAGCTACAGGCTCTGGCGTCTCTTTCTCTCGCTCGGCACGAGTACGGCTCTGGAATAGGGCTCGTTTTTTTTTGGCTTTAGTTGCCTCTGCGTGGGGTATTTAATGTTCAAATCGGGGTACTTTCCCAAGAGTCTGGGCGCATTGCAGGCCGTTGCCGGCTTGTGCTACTTAGTCAACAGTTTTGCGCTGCTTCTTGCCCCGGCACTCGCCGATAAGATGTTTCCAGCCATTCTGCTTCCAGCTTTCATGGGAGAATTATCGGCGGCCGCGTGGCTTATTGTGAAAGGCGTAAACGCCTCGAAGTGGGATGAGCGATTGCGTCTGGGACCGGTTATGGCGTTTACAGGCGCAGGCTAACTTCCGCAATCCAAAAAACTCTAGCGCGGCACTTGTAACGGCGCGGCGGCTTCCGCTCCCAACCCCGCGTAGGTTTCCTTCACTTTCACCACTTTGCTCCCGTTGAACGTCACGAACACAATCTTGCCCGGCGGCTTGCCGAAAATCCAATCCTCCAATTCCAAGCCTTCTTTGGTCTCGCGCACTTTACGGTCTGGGCGGCCCAGGGCTAGCATAACCTGATCGCGATCCATCCCCTCTTCCGCGCGCTTTTCGGTAATCGCTTTTTGTGTCTCGGGCGAAAGCGATTCGGCGTACAACTGCGTCGCCGAATGCTTCTCAAAATCGAGCAGAGGGGCAAGCATCTTCTTCACCTCCGCAGCCTTCATCGGCTCGAGCGGCTTGTGGAACAGTACCTCGATGTACGTTCCCGTCGTACCGGCGGCGGTGTTGTTGGACACGGGATTGGTCCGGTTTCCCATCCCTACTTCGACGTGATCGTACCAGTGGCCCCCCTTCTTCAGGCCACCATTGATTTCGAGCAGGATCTTGTCGTCTTCGATCGTCACTTTGGTAATCTGCACCAAGTCGCCGACTCGCGCGGCGGGCCCTAAAGCGCGGCCGATTTCGGCCCATTGTTTCTGATCGTACTTGCCGGTGGATTCAAATTCCAGAGGCTTCTTGGAGCGGGGGAGAAAGTCTTTAACCGTGGCGTACTCGGCGCTCAAGCCGCGCACTAACTCGACGCGATCGTCATAAGTCAACTTACCGGCGGTTAGAGGGACCGTCAGTGAAAATACGGCCAGAGTAACCGAGGTAACCCGCCTCATAACTGTTCTCTCATAACTGTCCTGGGCTAGCTTCGTCGAGCACGTAAGTGTGTTGCCGCCGAACCGGTAGCTTCCAAATCAAAGCCAATAGTAAAACCAACACAACCGAAGTCAAGATACTTCCTTCCGGACCATACGCGCCGCCGCTCCACAGTGGACCGGCTTTCCACGCGATTCGATAGCTCGTAACCCTCATTGTAATCCCGCTCAGATTAACGCCAAACATGGGAAGCGCCACGTTCCAGCCCAGATGCAGTCCCATGGGCAGCCACAAATCGTGGCTGCGCAGGAAGGCGCATCCAAACAGGATTCCGAATCCGGCGGTATTGACGATGCCCAAGGTGGTTGCGTTTGGGTTTGCGGAATGCAGGAGGCCGAACACGATGCCAACCGGCAGGATGGTCGAAAACGGACCGAGGTCTCGCAGCAATACCTGGAACGCGAAACCGTGGAAGAGCATCTCTTCCCCGGCGGCGCCGCATAACAGCAAGAGCGGAAGGAACAGTGCCGCGCGCCAGCCCGCGCCCGGGTCGTGAGCGGCTTCGAAATGCGCGGCGCGAAATAACAAAGGGCCAAGCAGGACGAAGCAGGCGGAAGCGGCTCCCACGGCGACGCCCAGCAAGAGATGCCGCGCCGCCGGACCGTTCCACCGCAACCCAATTTGGGTTAGGCCCCGGTCTTCGTAAATCCTCATGCAGAGCGTATTGCAGAGCGCGGCCGCGAGGAAGCCGCTTACCGTGAGGCCGACCAGATACCCGCCGAGCCAGGACAGAAGTGGGCCGAGCAGATAGACGGCGACAATATACAGAAGGATGTAAATTCCGGTTTGCAGCGCGGGACGGAGCGGGTCGCGAGGCATGATCGGCGAACGCGCCCGGGCGCTACGCGACTTCCACGCCTCTTGGCGCTACCCGCGCATCCAGTACTCTCGCGCCGCCGTTCCGAATCACGCCGGCCACTCTTTCCTTCGCGCCGCGCTCGACCAGGAACAACACGCAACCGCCGCCGCCCGCGCCGCAGGCCTTCGCACCGACGCAGCCGGCCTGCCGCGCCGCTTCCACCAGATCGTCGATCAGCGGAGTGGTGATGCCGGGCGCGTTCTTCTTCCGGCTGGTCCACTCTTCGCGCAACAGCCGCGCGACTTCGGGCCAATCGTGCCGCTCCAGCGCCGCGCGCATCCCGCACGCGATGGCCGCGATATGGTCGAAGTTGCGATGCACTTGCGCGTCGCCATCGATGTGCGCCTTCATGACCTCCCAATTGTTGATGCCGGAGTTGCGCGGCAGGCCCGTGTAGGCCAGCACGAAACGCTCATTCAGGTCTTCGGGATCGACATTCACGCCGTGCCGCTCGATTCCAGATTCGCGCAGCTCGATGGCGCACACGCCGCCGTACATGGCCGGATAGTAGTCCTGCGCTCCCGTGGGAACGCGGATGATTTGTGCTTCGATGTTCTGCGAAATCTCGCGGCGCTTTTCAAGCGAGTGGCCGCGTTTGGTCAAACAATTCAGCGCGGAAGAAACCGCGATGATGAGCGTGGAGGAGCCCGCGATTCCCGCACCGGTGGGCGATTCGGAATCGGTCGAAATGTCGAAGCCCGTTTCCGGCGCGAAGAACTTTATCAGGTGCGCCAGCAGCGGCAAACGATAGGTTTTAGCGGCTCGGAGGGCATCGAGCGATTCAAACGATTCTTCCCGTTCCATATCGCGGGAGCGCATCACCACGCGGGCGTCATCCCGGGTTTCGATCACGCAACTGGCGTAACGGGTTACGGCGAAATTGATCGTTACAGGGTTCGCGTGGAATAGATACAGGGGCCAGATATCGAGCGTGCCGCCCGCCATATCGACGCGGCAGGGCGCTTTGGAAACGATTCTCATTGTCCGGGAAGTTCTGAACATAGCATAGCGGGCAGATTTCACGCGAGATGAACGCGTGAAGCGGCATTGAAGCGCGGAGGCGGCCCGGCGCGTCCAATCCGGTAGATGCTCGAAACCGTAGCCGTGGGCGCCCGGATGGCTCCGGCTTTCCTGCGGCGCTTATCAGAAGAAGCCGCGCGCCCAATCTCGCCTGCCCCCAACAAACCAACTCCCGGCCAATGGCCCGATCGCGGGCTGCATGCCGCGTGGCTGGGACACAGCACGGTACTGCTGAAAGTGGATGGCACAACCATCCTGACCGATCCGGTCCTTGGCCCGCGCGCCGGGTTGAACGTAGGGCCGGTAACGCTCGGAGTCACTCTGGGAATCAAGCGGCTGGTTGCGCCGGCGCTGCGCATCGACGAACTGCCCCGCCCGGACCTCATTCTGCTATCCCACGCGCACATGGATCACTTCGATGTGTCTACGTTGCGTCGGCTCGAAGGCAAATCGACAGCCGTAATTACGGCGGCGAGAACGAGCGATCTGCTTCGCCCCGAGAGGTTCAAAAGCGTGCAGGAGCTTAACTGGGGCGAGCGCGCGCAAATCGGCCCGCTGCAGATCCAGGCTTTTGAAGTAAACCACTGGGGCGCGCGAATGCGGACGGATACCTTTCGCGGCTATAACGGCTACACCATCGAAGCGGGGCGATACCGCATTCTTTTCGCGGGCGACACGGCGATCACCGGAGCGTTCCGCAGTCTAAAGTCGGGACGCCCGTTCGATATGGCGATCATGCCGATCGGCGCATACAACCCCTGGATTCATTTTCATTGCACGCCCGAGCAGGCCTGGCAAATGGGTAATGATGCGGGCGCGGAGTTGTTCCTGCCGGTTCACCATCGGACATTTCAATTGAGCCGCGAGCCTTACCTCGAGCCGATTGAGAGATTTTACGAAGCTTCGGGCAGCGCTCCGGACCGGATTGTATTAGGTGAAATCGGGCAGGAGTTTCATCTGGCGGCGTAGAGCAAAAGCGCGAAGATCTTCGGAGCGCCCGGCCACGCCCACTTGATCCCGACGCTCCAGATCCCATGCGAATTCGCGGTGGCCCTGTTTGCGGGCTTCAGAGGCGATGCATCCGGCGGTTTGATCGGGCGCGGCGGCAAGGCTGGACGGCAATCGCCAAGGAGTACCCTGCCACGCGGGGCGGCCCCATAACATTTTCGTATTTCCGAGATAAATTCTTTCTTCTGGTTGTCCGCGAATTCTTATTGCAGAATTATTACTTGACCGGCCGCCGTGCAATCGCTCCGTAGTGATCGTCCGGGACAACGGCATCATCAATCGACCGGGCGAGGAGCGCCGCTCATAATTCGGAAGCTCCAATCCTAATTAAGGAAACGATGAAAAAGATCGAAGCGATCATACAACCCTTCAAACTCGATGAAGTCAAACAAGCCATGCAGGATTTGGGAGTTGAGGGCATAACCATTAGCGAGGTCCGCGGACATGGCCGGCAAAAAGGCCACACGGAGATCTACCGCGGCCAGGAGTACAACGTCGACTTGTTGCCCAAGGTGAAGCTGGAGATGGTCGTATCGGGCGAGCGGTCGGAAGAAATCGTTAAGGCTCTCAGCAAAGCGGCGCGCACTGGCAAGATTGGCGACGGAAAAATATTTCTCTATGACGTGGCTGACGCGGTTCGCATTCGGGACGACGCCCGCGGCGATTCGGCTCTTTAGGTTCGTCGAGACTCATTATGAAAACGACGCAACCGCATGGAGTTCCAGTTAGGTCGAGTAAAGACACGGACACACCAGAGGAGAACGGAGAATGATTAAGTCGTACGCTGTATGCCGGCCGCTATTTCTACAGGCGGCAGTTTTGCTTGTTGCTACCTGGACCCTGGGATGCTACCCGGTACCGTGCTTCGCGGACGATCCAAAAGCCGACCCGGCCGGCATAGCTACTGGAGACAAGACTAACGCGATTGACGCCGCCGGAAATTCGTTCGTGGTTACCGAGCCGACCGACAAGAAGGCGCCGGACTACGCCACCAACAAAAAGAGCTTCGACGACTATCAAGCACAAGCGGCGAAAGAACCACTCGCTGTAAAGCTTGCCGACTCAGTCGGGCACGTTCGGGTGGCCACGAACTTCGCGTGGACACTCAACACCGGATATTTGGTGCTCTTTATGCAAGCGGGGTTTGCTCTCCTAACGTGCGGGTTGGTGCGAAAAAAGAACGCGGCGCATCTGATGATGCTGAACTTTGCCGCGTACGTCTTCGCCTTTCTTGCCTACTACGCCGTCGGATACGCTTTCCAGTTCGGCGCCGTTGCGGTAAATGCAGCGCCAACCAACCTCGGCGGCGTACCGACGCTCAACCACTTTTTGATCGGTAGCGGTTCGTGGGGGTGGTTGGGCGGTAAAGGTTTCTTCCTTAGCGGCCCCGCCTATGATGCCGGAAGTAATGTCTTGACGCTCTTCGAAGTCGTGTTCATGGAAACCGCCGGCTACATAATTGTCGGCGCAATTTGCGAGCGGATCACGTTCTGGGCGTTTCTGCTCTGCGAACTTTTTATTGGCGCGATCCTGTACCCGGTGTTTGGTTGCTGGGTCTGGGGCGGAGGATGGATGTCGCAGCTCGGGACCACCTGGAATCTCGGCCACGGCTACGTTGATTTCGCCGGGTCAAGTGTTGTCCACGCAGTGGGTGGATTCTGCGCGATGGCCCTTGCCGTGATCCTTGGTCCCCGCCTGGGCAAATACGGCAAAGACGGGAAACCGCGACCCTTTCCCGCGCATAATATTGTCTACGTCGTCATCGGAACGTTCATTCTTCTGTTCGGCTGGATGGGCTTCAATCCCGGATCGACGCTCGGCGCAACCGATCTTCGGATTTCAGTGGTTGCCATCAACACAAATCTGGCGGCCATCACCGGTTCGGCGACGGCAATGCTGTTCTGGTACA
Source organism: Acidobacteriota bacterium (assembly GCA_030946965.1). Lineage (GTDB taxonomy): Bacteria > Acidobacteriota > Terriglobia > Bryobacterales > Bryobacteraceae > JALYXS01. The sequence goes on along the minus strand of JALYXS010000005.1, from coordinate 964 downwards.
AGATGTTTGGTAAACCCGACATCTCAATGGCGTGCAACGGGATGCTCGCCGGATTAGTTGCCATAACCGCACCCTGCGCCTTTGTGTCACCCACATCGGCCGCCATCATTGGAGTTATTGCCGGCGTTTTGGTTTGTCTGGGCGTTCTCTTCTTTGAGCGCGTGGCTAAGATCGACGATCCGTGCGGCGCCATTTCGGTGCATGGCTTGTGCGGATGGTTTGGCGCGGTCTCAGTGGGTATCTTCGCCGACGGCACTTATGGCGGCGGGTGGAACGGTGTGGGCGCCGCTAACTATCTGGGGCACGTTGGCCAGGGCGTTACGGGCTTATTGCATGGGGACACGAGCCAATTTGTGGTTCAGCTCGGCGGCGCGACGCTTTGCGCCGCGTGGGCATTCGGGGCGACATTCATTGTATTTTCGGTAGTGAACAAAATCAAGCCCATGCGGGTCTCCGCCGCGGTAGAGGAAGAAGGACTCGACGTGCCCGAGTTCGGCATGGTGGCATATCCGGAGGACGCGCTATCCTCTGGAGCCAGGGCTTAGAATCGAGACAATTGAAGGAAGGCCCTCCCCGACGTTGGGAGGGCTTTCCTGTGGTGGGTCAGTTTGACATGTCGTCCGATCGTCGCCGGGTGAACGGTAAACACGACGCCGTTACTCGTGGGCATGCGCTGGCTGCGCACATTTCCGGCGATTGATTTGGCCAGCAATATCGGCAGCTGTGCAGGAACTCCGTGGACCATGTAGCCAGGGTTGCTTGCCCGCCCCGCCATCTAACAAAGAATCGTCATATGTCAAAAATTTGGCAGAAGTTGGAGGTGATTTCTGGAGACATCTCGTCGGGGATTTCTTGCCGCCCTTAGCGCCGCCGTGGCGGAAGTCGCCAGCAGCGATTCGAGCGACTGCTATGAGAACCACGTCGGGCCGCGCAACGGTTCCCGTGGTGTAGCCCGCGCATGGAC
>JALYXS010000720.1 GCA_030946965.1 Acidobacteriota bacterium | reverse complement strand
GGGTGGACTGCCTTGATTGCGCGATGTTTGGAGGATTTGGCGGGTGGCCGAAACGTGTAAGGCTGGCGTTCCGCCATTTCGAACAGCGGCATGAAACGGCAAGCGAAGTCTTCGACTTGACGATTGTCGTTCCGGCGCGGCAGTATGTCGAGAGCGGCCTGGACCGGCGAGTTGCCAATAGCGGCGCGCATCTAACGGTCGCCCAGATTCCCGGCGGCCGCGCGAAATATCAATTTCGATGCCTCCGCTATATCTGGCGGAAAGCTCGCGAGTTCGACGTGATTCTATCGCAATAAGCCCTCCGGGGCTCGCTGAATTCGTGCATTATGGGCCGCGATCAAAGGCATACCCGTGGCTACATACATGATGATCGCGCCAGTCGAGTATTTCCGCTGGCGAAGGCGGCGCGGCAGGCAGGGCTTGCTGCCCGCGCTTCCGTTATTCCAATCGCATGGCGATGGGATATTATTTCGGCGGCGATACGAACTTGTACCGCCCCGCCTCGTGGAAAGAACGGTGTGCGCTACGCCGTCGGCTCAGCCTTCCGGATGACCAATTTGTAATATTCCTGCCGAGCCGCATCAGCCACGAAAAGGATCCCGAAACCGTTCTCCGCGCTACATCACTGGCACGGGATCGCGGCCTGAACGCCGTCCTGATTAACCTGGGCGGCGGTTATCGCGAATTTATCGACCGGGCCGCGCTCTGAATTTGCCTGAAACGGAGAAGTGGGCGACTCTTACCGCGCCGCCGACTGCATGGCGCTCGCTTCGCTAGAAGAAGGACTCGGCATGTCGCCGCTTGAGGCGCTAGCTTGCGGTACGCAACCGGTGTGTACGGCGGTCCGTGGGATGGGCAAGTTGCTGCCGGGCAAGGTGCTGATGACGCCAAAAAGCGACCCGGAGAAGATGGCCGATGCCTTTCTATGGGTTGCAGGGCGTCGCGACGAAGCGCGTCCTGGCCAAGCTGGTCGCGAATTAATCCAGTCTAGCTGTCGCGGCGTTTCAGCGTCGGCCGATCGTCCTGATCGGTCTTCGGTTTTTTCTCGGTACCGCCATCGTCGTCGATAGTGCCGGAACCCGGGGAACGGCGCAGACGGGGACGGTTCACATCCTTATCGTCCACTTTGCGGCGGCTATGCATTGCCATCAAGCGAGCCTTGACGTCGTTAAATTCCGAGGTGTTCACGACGTACTCGGGCTTGGCTTTCAAGTACTCCTGAATGTTCTTCTGCGAGTTCTTGATCCTATCTTCCGTCATCGGATGAGTAGAAAAAACCCGCGAAATCGTGCCCGGCTTTTTCTTTTCGAGCGACTGAATCTTTTCAAAAAAATCGACGAAAGAGGTCGGATCGTAACCCGTCTTGTACATGTACTCGAGCCCCAGCAGATCGGCTTCACTTTCAAATCCGCGCGAGAAGCTCAAAAATCCGAGGGGGATCGCAAGCCCGGCGCCTTGCCGAATCGCGTAACCTGCCCAGCCGCCCAGGAAAATCAGCGGGATGCTGCCGTAGTTGATTATCTGCCCGCGAGTCTGTTGCCGCGTCCCGTGGCGCGCCGCAACGTGCGCAATCTCGTGCGCCATCACGCCCGCCAGTTCCGATTCCGTATCGGCTTTCAAGACCAGTCCAGAATTCACGAAGAAGAATCCGCCGGGAAGCGCGAACGCGTTCACCTCTTCCGAATCCAGCACCTTAATCGTGAACGGCACCTTCGCATCGGAGTTGCGCACCAAATTCTGCCCGACGCGGTTCACGTACTCGGCGACAATCGGATCGTCCACAATCTTCGCCTGACGCTCTACTTCCTGAGCAAGCTGTTTGCCGAGCGCGATCTCTTTCTCCAGCGAGTAGAAGTTAACACCCTTGCCGACATCGCGGTTCCCAATCTCTTCCGGATCTTTCCTTTTGTCTTTGGCGAAAGCAGCGGGAGCGAAGGTAATAGGCGCGACAAGAGAAAACAAGGCCGCCGCGGCCGGCAACTGCCTGGAGAAGAGTTTCATCGAGAGATCTCCTGAACTAAAGTATAAACCCAGAGCGGATCGGAAAGTCCTATGTCAAAGGCCTATGTCGTATGTACGCGGCCCAACCTGTCCTGGTTACCTGCCTAGAACACCTTTATGCGCATAAATTTCCGCGGATTCGTACGGAATTCCTTCAGCAAATCCCTCAATTCCCGGCTTTGCCCGTTAAGAGAGTCGTAAAGCTGCCCGCTGGAAAGCATTTGTCCGAGCATTCCCTCGCCCGAATTGATCCCGTCAATCACACTCTCCATGGAATTGACCAATTTTTGGATTTGCCGGTACATCTCTTCGTCCGCCAATAACTTCCCGGCCGGCCCCTTTCCCGCATTCAGATCGTCCAACGATTGCCGAATTTCCGCAACATTCTTCCGTGCGTCGTCATAAATCGCGGGATCCTTCAGCCAACGTCCGCCAGGCCCCTCTCCCCGCTGAATCTGCGCCAACATATTATCGAAATTCAGAATTGGCGCTCGAACTTTATCGTATAGCTCTTTCCGGAAAAGCGATTTTCCGATTTCGCTTCGGGGGCTCGTGTAGCTGGTTATGGCTGTTTGAATGCCTTCGATTTGGCCGCGCAACTGATCGTAAAACTCCTGGCCTTGCACGAATTGCCCTAGTTTGGTGCCGGGCGATTCAATCTGCGTCAACAAATCGTCCAGCCGCTTCAGGTTGGTCTCGAGCGAGGCCACCAAGTCGGCTTGATTGAACGTGTCGTTCTGGATAAGGCTCGGCAATTCGCCGCCACCTTGCACAATCCGCGAGCTCTTACCGCGGGTGATATTAATGTACTTGTCTCCCAGCAGATTGTCCGCGCTGATCGCCGCAACCGAATCGACCGGAAGGGATGGAAGAAACCGATCCTTGATACCCATGTCGATTTCGATTACGCGACGCGGATCGGTCGAGGCCGTCAGCCTCACCGAGTCGATCTTTCCAATCAAAATCCCATTTAGGCGAACCGGGCCGGAATCGGTAAGCCCGGCTCCATCCGCCATGTAAGTGCGAATGGTGGATCGATCGGCGAACAGTCCGCCGCCAATGCCCGTTAGGAAGAATACAAGCGTACCTAGAATCAGCAGCGCGACCGCGATCAAGCCAAAGACCCGAACTCGCGTGCGCTCGTGCTGTTCGAGTTCCAGATCCTCGGCCATCGGTCAGGCCCGGCAATCAGGCGACAATCTCTTTGACGACGTTCCCGGCGACATCGGTTAGCCGGAAATTGCGTCCGCTGTACGGGTACGTTAGACGCTTGTGATCGAGACCCATCAGGTGCAACACGGTCGCGTGCAGATCGTGTACGTGAACTTTATTTTCGACCGACTGGTATCCGAAATCGTCTGTCGCGCCATGGGCCGTGCCGCCCTTCACGCCTCCGCCGGCCAGAAGGTACGTGAAACCCTCGTTGTTATGATTACGACCGTTCTGAACATTGATTCGTCCGGCAACTTCGGTCCACGGACGCCGTCCAAATTCGCCGCCGATGATAACCAGAGTTTCTTTCAACAGTCCGGACGCTTTTAAATCCTGCAGAAGCGCGGCAATCGGCTGATCCGCCTGGAAGCCAAGCTTTCGGTGGACCAGGATGTCGTGGTGGCTGTCCCACGGCTTATCGTTGCCGAAGTAAACCTGGACCACGCGGACGCCGCGCTGGATCAGGCGCCGCGCGACCAGGCAGCCGCGCCCAAAGTCGCCGTCCCGCGTGGCCGATTTCACCTTCATCTCGGAATCGTCGCGCTTCGCATTCACGCCATAACGCTCGCGCACGGCTTCAGGCTCTTTCGAGACATCGAATGCATCGAGCGCTTCGGCCTGCATCCGGAATGCGACTTCCATTGACTGAATCCGCCCTTCGAGCTGCGCATCGGGTCCTCGCTGCTCCAGATCCATGCGGTTCAACTGCTCCCAAAGGTCTACCCGTTTGCGCTGCTCCGAGGGATTTCCGGCGCGATTGCGCAGATGCTGAATCATCTTTTCGGGATCGGATTCATCGCTCGGAACATAGGTGCCCTGATAAAGGGACGGCAGAAACGCCGAGCTCCAAAGCTGTGGGCCGACGTCGGGAACGCCGGCGCATAGCGAAATAAAGCCCGGCAAGTTCTGATTTTCGGTGCCGAGGCCGTAAGTCAACCACGATCCCATCGAAGGAAAGCCCGGAATGATGCGCCCCACGTTCATCTGCAGAATGGCTTGCGGATGCGCCGGCAGGTCGGTGTGCATGGAGCGGACGACGCAAATATCGTCAATGCACTGGGCCGTTTTCGCGAATAGTTCGCTGACTTCAAGGCCGCTCTGCCCGTAGCGTTTGAACGCAAACGGAGACTGCATCAGCGTTCCGCGTTCCTGTTTTGCCTTGGGATAATCGCCGGGAATGGGCTGCCCATGATACTTCGCCAGTGCCGGTTTGGGATCGAACGTATCGACCTGCGACGGGCCGCCGTTCAGGAACAAGAAGATCACCTGTTTAGCTTTCGGTGCGAAATGCGGCGTTTTAGGGGCGAGCGATCCTGAATCGGCAAGCGCCTGTCCCGCGAGTAGATTGGCAAGCCCCACCATGCCGAAGCCAGTTCCGGTTGTCTTGAGTAGTTCGCGTCGAGTCATGTGGCCTTCTAATTCACAAACAAAAGTTCGTTCGAGCTCAGCAACACCTGCGCATACGGCAGCAGCGCGTCTTTTCCAGCCGACAGAAACCGTTCGCCCAGCTTGATTTCGTCGGGCCGCGGATCGCGTCCGAACACCGTCTCGTAAGCCTTGCGAATCCGTGCGTCGACGGAAGATGCCGGCGCAACGGAGCGCGTCAGCGCCTTCGCGCGGCTTTCCATAAATCCACTATTCAGAAAAAAGAGCTGCTGCAGCGGAGTTGCCGTCGAAATGCGTTTTTCCGCGGAAAGGTTCGGATTCGGAAAATCGAACAACGCGAGCGTCCCATCCAGCTTGCGGCGGCTGACAAACCCGTATACCGATCTCCGACGGTTTTCCTCTTTATCGAGCGGCAGTGGAACGCCCCCTGAGCTGGCGTCCAATTCGCCGGTGACGGAAAGCAGCGTATCGCGCATGGCTTCGGCGTCGAGGCGCTGCCGGTTGGCCCGCCAAAGCAGCCGGTTATCCGGATCGACCGCGAAATTCGCAGCCGACAAATCGGTACTCAACTGATAGGTGGCGGAGAGCATGATCTCACGCTGCAGCTTCTTGATAGACCATCCGTTCTCGACGAAATTGGCGGCCAGATAGTCGAGCAGCGCCGGATTGCTCGGCGTCTCGCCCATCCGTCCGAAATTGCTGACCGTGCGCACCAAGCCCTCGCCGAAATGGTGCTGCCAAATGCGATTCACGATGACGCGAGCCGTAAGCGGATTAGACGGGCTCGCGATCGCTTCGGCCAGCTCGCGCCGTCCGCTGCCGTCCTTAAAAGGCTTCGGATCGCCGCTGGACAGAATCGAAAGGAACGCGCGCGGAGCAACCTCGCCGAGGCGATCCGGCTCTCCGCCGATATGGATGCGCTCATCGCGCGGCTTGTCGATATCCTGAATCACATGCGCAAACGCATATTGCGCCGGCAGCGCGGCCTTGAGCTCTTTCAACTCCGCCCGCATGTCGCCCAGGTAGCCTTTCCAGCGGCCTTCGAGGAACCGTTCTACCGTACCGTCCGAGGTAAAATAGCCGCGGTTCGGGCCGTACCAGAGAATGCCGTCTTCCTCCTGCTTGAACTCGCGCCCGTAGAAATCGTTGAAGAAAAGGTCGCGCCACAGGTAGTAGCGATCCGCGGGCAACGCCGCAGTCGTGGCTTTGTTATCGGGATCGTTCGTCGCTTTCGCGGTCAGATTCTTGCGATCGACTTCTTTGCGCTCCTTCAGAACCAGCAACGCCTCCTGCCGGAACCGGCTGAGATCGAACGATTCGTCGCGCCAGCCGTGCAGGTATTTGTTGTCCTCGGGGCCGGTCTTCAGATACTTGACCCAGCGCTGCAAGGTCTCCGGATCCAACCGCTCGGCACTGGCGGTCTCTTTTAGAGGCTGCGCCGGTGTCCCGAGAACCTTGCGCGCCGCGCGGATATATCGAGGCGATTCGGACGCTAGCATCTCGGCCAGTTGATCGGCCTGGTCCTTCAGAAATTGCTCAATGCGCGCCTTGACTTCCTCGACCTTCTTGTTTTGGTCCTTCCAGCGCTTCACTTCGGCGGGCGGGGCAAGCTCCAACTCCGCGCGCTTGGTGCTGCTGAAAACGCCTTGGAGCGCGTAGTAATCCTTGGTTGGGAGCGGATCGAACTTATGATCGTGGCATTGCGCGCAAGCGGCCGTAAGCGCAAGAAAGCCTCTGGTGGTCACGTCCACGCGGTCGTCGGTAAGCTCCGGGCTGAGGCCATAGAAACCCAAACCGACGGCGAGCCGTTTATCTG
>JALYXS010000716.1 GCA_030946965.1 Acidobacteriota bacterium | reverse complement strand
GCCGACCGCAGTAGCGTCGCCGAAGAAAAATTGCGGCAATTGCAGCAGGAATTGGGAAGAGCGCAAGGTGAACGGGTGATCAAACAGTCGGCTTATGAACAAGCCACGCTGAAACCAGTCGACTCTCGGTGAACCGCTTTGATCGCGCGTTGATATCGCATTCTTTAATTCCGATCTACACGGAACTTGTCGGCGCGGCGGTATTGCCATGAAGTCAACGAAAACACTGGTCAAGAAGATGCTTTCGGAATGGCGCCTCGCGCTTTTTCGATGAATCGCGGCCTGCTGAAGGGCCTGAATTTTTTCATCGATCCGCGCAAACAGAGCCTGTTACTGACGTGGTTGTACGAATTGCGAGATCCTTTCCGCCGTGGGCCGGTTCGCGGCGCGGGCGCGGACGGCGGTGGACGTGGGCGCAAGCGACGGCCTCTCTACACCGTCTATTTCGCCGCGCAACCCGGAATCCAGGCGGTATTCGCGTGCGAGCCCAACCTGGACAGCGTGCGCCTGCTCGAACGAAATCTCGCGTTGAACCCGCCCGCGATGGCGGGCAAAGTGAACGTCAAGCCGATTTGCGTGGGCCGGGAAAGCCGTCCGCCGGCAAGCGATTTGGATTCGCTGCTCAAAGACTCCGCCGGGCCGTTCTTTTTCAAAATCGACGTGGAGGGCGCCGAGCTGGAGGTTTTGTCGGGCGCGCGCGCTACCCTGCGGGACGGCGATTCCATGCTGGTCGTGGAGACGCACAGCACCGAACTCGAAGCGGAATGCGTCCGGTTTCTGGAGTCTCTCGGCTACCGCTGCGAGATCCGGAAAATTGCCTGGTACCGCCGTCTTCTGCCGGAATTGCGGCCGATTCCGCATAACCGCTGGCTGGTGGCGGAGCGGCCGGGCGCGTGAACATTGCCCTGTTCCATGCGACTCTGCCGGAACCCGGGAGGAAGCCCGGCGGCGTAGAAGTGGCCGTGCACCGGCTGGCAAACGCGCTGGCGAGTTCCGGCGAAGACGAGGTTACAGTGTATAGCCTGACCGGAATTCCCAACGACGCGCGGTACCGCCACCGGCGATTGTTTCCGAACCACGCCTGGCTCACACGCTCCGTCGCGGCCCGTCTGTTCGTGCTCCCAGCTCTGCTGAATTTCACGCGGATCGAAGGCGATATCCTGCACCTGCACGGAGACGATTGGTTTTATTTCCGGCGCGCCCGTCCGACCCTGCGGACATTCCACGGTTCGGCTCTGTGGGAGGCGCGCTCGGCGATTGGCTGGCCGCGAAAGCTCGTGTATTACCTGGTCTATCCGCTCGAGCGGCTCTCGGCGCGGTTGTGCCGGCGCGCGCTTGCGATCGGCCCGGAAACACAGCGGATTTACCATGCGAAGCAGTTGGTCGATAACGGTGTCGACATGAATCTGTTCCGCCCCGGCGCGAAGACCCCGGAGCCGCGCATCCTTTTCGTAGGAACCTGGGCCGGTCGGAAGCGGGGCAAATTCCTGTTCGACATCTTTACCCGCCGGGTGCTTCCATCCTTTCCAAGGGCCACGCTTTGCATGGTGAGCGATTTCTGCCCCCCGCATCCGCGCGTGATCGCGGAAATGTTTCCATCGGACGAGGTTCTCGCGCGGCGTTACCGGGAATCCTGGTTATTCGCTTGTCCGAGCACGTACGAAGGGTTTGGCATTCCGTACCTCGAAGCGCTGGCAAGCGGCACGGCGATTGTTTCCACCCCGAATGAAGGCGCGGCTTACGTTCTTGCCAACGGCAAGTTCGGCGTCATCGCTCCGGATGCCGAATTCGGCGCGCGCCTGCTCGAATTGCTCTCTTCCGGGGAACGGCGCGAACAACTGGCGCGCCAGGGGCGTTCCCGAGCCGAAGAGTTTGCCTGGGAAGCCGTCGCCTCGCGGCACAAAATGGTTTATCGAGAAGTCTTGAGCGCATGACCTCGACCTCCGCGACGGGATTTCAAAACCGGATGGAGCGGACTCCCGGCGCGCCCGGGGCAAGGGATCGATCGGCGAAACGGCCAAGGCCCTACGTCCAGATCTTCATCCTGTTTCAGTTTGCCTGCCAACTGGCGCTGCTGTCGAGCGCGTTCGGGCCATTGCGCCCCGTTTTCCGGGTGGCGGCGTTCTGCTTCAGTCTGATCATGCTGGCGATCGTGCCGGGCCGCGGGCGTCCGCATCCGTCCGCGATTGCGGCGCGCTGCGTCTGGGCCATTGTCGCGCTATCGCTGCTGCATCCCACCACCAACAGCTGGCTATCCGGCGTGGCTGAATTGGCGATGTACGTGGCCATTCTGGCTCCGGTCTTTTGGGTTCCGAGGCTGCCCCTCGATGCCGCCCGGTTGCGGCGAATCTTTCTGATCCTCTGGGCTTTTCACTCGATCAGCGCGGGAGTGGGCGTGCTGCAGGTCTGCTATCCCGGAAAATTCAAGATGCATCTCTCGACCGCCATCCAGGGCCGCGGGCAGGATTACGTCAACGATCTGTACATCCGAACGGCCAGCGGCGAAAAAGTTTTCCGGCCCATGGGGTTGACCGATATACCGGGAGGCGCGGCCAGCTCGGGATTTTATTCGGCGTTGTTCGGAGTGGGATTGCTGCTCACCGAACGCCGCGGGATTCTGAAAGCTCTTTACTTGGCCAGCATGCTGCTGGGAATGGTATGCCTGTACTTATCCCAGGTCCGAATGTCGATGGTGATGCTGGGCATTTGTCTAGTGACCCTCTGCTGCGTGCTGGTCTGGCGGGGAGAACGGGCGAAGCTCCTCGTAATGACGCTGCTTGTGCCCGGAGTTCTACTGGCGAGCTTTTCTCTCGCGGTCGCGATTGGCGGGAAAACGGTTACGCGCCGGCTGGAGACACTGGTAAAAGATCGGCCCTCGAAAGTTTACTACAAGAACCGCGGCCTTTATCTCGACTACACCGTGAAAAAATTGCTGCCCCAATACCCGTTCGGCGCGGGCCTTGGCCGGTGGGGAATGATTAACCAGTATTTCGGCGATAACAGCGATCCCAAAAGGAAATCGATCTACGTCGAGATCATGTGGACGGGCTGGCTGCTTGATGGCGGCGTCCCGCTAATCGCCGCTTACGTCGCTGCGCTGGCGCTGGCGTTCATAACCGCTATCCGCATTACCCTGATCCGGGGTAGCGACCTGTGGCTGGCGGGGGCTCTTTTGGTCGCTTACAATGTCGGGGCGCTGGCCGCCACTTTCGTCTCCCCATTCTTCATGGCACAGGGCGGGATGGAATTATGGCTGCTCAACGCCGCGTTGTTTGCGGCCGCGCGCGGTGAATTGCAAGCGAAGAGCGCGCGGCGGCCCGACACGCTCTTCAACCGGACGGGCAGAGATCCACGACTAGGAAACTGGCGGCCAGTCCAAAGCTTGGCCAAAAAAAATTTAGCGTGAACCGGACCAAGCGATTTGTCGGCGGCGTCGGTTTTGGCTATGCCAACCAACTCATCATCACGTTGGGCGGCCTGTGGGTTACGCCTTTTCTGCTGCATCGCATTGGTCAGCGCGATTACGGGCTGTGGCTGGCTGGCACCCAAATCCTGACGTATCTGACCTTGATGGATTTCGGCGTAATCACGCTGTTGCCGCGGGAAACCGCGTATGCGACGGGCCGCGCGGGCGGATGGAATCGCGCCATTGATCTGCCCGAGATCCTGGGCCGGACGGCGAAGTTGGTGCTCTGGCAGTTGCCGGTAATTGGAATCGGGGCGATGGCTCTTTGGTTTTCGGTTCCGCCGGATTGGGAGGCTCTGCGGCAACCCGCCGGCATCATTCTGATAGCCTTCACGCTTACGTTTCCCTTCCGAATTCTGCCGGCGGTGCTGCAAGGATTGCAGGACTTGATCTTCCTCGGCCAAATCCAGGTCTTCAGCTCACTAGCGAATTTGGCTGTTGTTGTGGCGCTGGTTTTCTTGGGATGGGGGCTTTACGCGCTCGCCGCCGGCTGGATAGCCGCGCAAGTGACGCTCGCGGCAATTTCGTTTCTGAGAATCCGAGCGCGATTCCCGGGCGTTTTGCCGAGCCGTTTGCCGCGCCTGCCGCGCGCGATCGCGCGCGAGCAGCTTCAGCGCGGTGTTTGGGTGACCGTTTCGCAAATCGCGCAAGTACTTTTAAACGGCACCGACGTAGTGATTATCGGCCGAATGTTCGGGCCAAGCGCCATCGTGCCATACGTGTTTACCGGCAAGCTGATTACCGTGCTGTCGAACCAGCCGCAGATGCTGATTCAGGCGGCGGGTCCGGCGCTTAGCGAAATGAAGACCGGCGAAACTTCCGAGCGGCAATTGCAAGCGTGCCATGCGCTCAGCCAGGCGACGCTGCTGGTGAGCGGCGCGGTTGCGGCCGTGGTGCTGCTGGTGAATCGCGGATTCATTACATGGTGGGTGGGCGCAAATCAGTATAGCGGTTTCACGTTGAGCGCCTTGCTGTTGTTGGCCATGCTGCTGCGGCACTGGAACAATCCGCTGGTGTACGCCATTTTCTGTTTCGGCGGCGAGCGCCGCATTGCACTCACCGGGCTTTGCGACGGCATTGTCACTCTCGGAACGTCGATTCTTTTCGTCTGGCTTTTCGGCGCGATCGGCGCGCCGCTCGGATCGATTCTAGGCGTGCTGCTGGTGAGTCTGCCGGCTAATTTGTTGGGTCTCGCGAGGGGCAGCGGACACCGAGTCGCCGAACTGATGCGGGCGCCCGGTCCGTGGTTCTGGCGTTTCGCGATGCTCGCGCCGGGAATTGCCCTGATAACACGATACTGGGTGCCCTCGACTTTCATCTCGCTCGCGGCGGCGGTGATGCTGATCGGGTCGGTCTACGCCGCGGTGATGATCCCGGCGGCATTGAAGAATCCGCTCGGGATTTATACGCTACTGCGCTTGCTCGCGTTACGCGCAAAACTATTTGGCGCGCCGGTGCTGAGCGGGGCCGATGCCTGATTCGCGATCGGCGCTCGCGGCCGTAACCGGTCCGGCCAAGGATCTCGACGCGCGCCTCGCGCTAAATCTTGGCAGCGGACGCAAATACATCGCGGAAGCCGTGAATGGGCTGCGGTGCAGATAGGAAATGCAAGGGTAAGGACCCCTCCATTCGAACTCGAGGCGGACCTTTCGACTTCAGCTTGTCCGCTAGGCGGCCAGCACGCGACGCCAAACTGTTGCCACATTCGTTCCGAACGATGCTGGAATCTCGAACTGTTCCTTGTGAATCTTCTGCACCAACTCGATCCCTACAATCACTCGCCGAGCGTTGTAGAACCGCTGGAAGCCCAGCATTGGTTGCAACCTAAACTTTACTCGTCTGTGGTCCTGCTC
>JALYXS010000714.1 GCA_030946965.1 Acidobacteriota bacterium | reverse complement strand
CGGGATCTCAAACATTCTGTTCTTCACGGTGGGCGCGTTCCCCGAAATCGAGGAAGAAGAAACCACCGAACATGCTGGTGAACACGCCAACGATTCCATCGCCACCGCGCAAGTTGTAAAAGCCATTCCCGTCACCATCAACGGAACGCTGACAGGCGCCGACCGCGATATCTACCGCGTATCCGCCAAGGCCGGTGAGCGGCGCGCCTTCGAAGTGGAAGCGCGGCGTTGCGGTTCGGCGATCGATCCGGTGCTGATCCTGCTCGATGAACACGGCAAGCAGCTCGCGCGCAACGACGATGCACGCGGCATCGGCGTGGACTCGCGCCTCGATTACACGTTCCCGCGCGAGGGTAGTTACTTCATCGAAGTGCATGACGCTCGCTATAGCAAGCAGGAGCAAAATTTCTATCGGTTGAAGATAGGTTCGTATTTGTATGCGGAATCGGTGTTCCCGCTGGGCGGCAGGCACGGCGAAACGGTCGAGTTCGAATTCAACGGGCCGGGCACTTCCACCCAAACTAAAATCAAGCTGCCCGCCAAGGGCCAGTTCGCGACAGTGGCGGTACCGGGAGCGCCAACGCTGCCGTTCCGTTTCACGATGAGCGACCTTCCCGAAGTGCGCGAGCCGGTGAATGGGCCGCTAACGTTGCCGGTCGTCGTGAATGGGCGGATCGCGAAACCGGCCGAGGTGGATCGCTATCCGCTCCACGTCACGCCGGGGGAATCGCTGCTATTGGAATTGCAAGCTCGGGAACTAGAAACATCGCGATTGGACGGCCTGATTACGATTTACGACGCGAAGGGAAAAAAGCTTGCGTCCGCGGGCGATACGGCGCCGCCGCCCGACGTCTTCGCGATTCTTACGGCGACGCGGACGAGCAACGATCCGTTCCTCAACTTCAAAGTTCCGGAAGATATAAGTGAGATCACGATCGCGGTGGAGGATGTCGCGCGGCGCGGTGGAGCGGATTTCGGTTACCGTCTCACTCTGCGAAAGCAAACCGAAGAATTCCTGCTGACGACTGGGTCTCCCTTCGTGAACGTGCCTCGTGGAGGGACCGTCGTCGTTCCAGTCATTGTCGACCGGCGCGGCTTTAACGGCCCGATTCGAGCCGGCATCCCCAATCTGCCGAAAGGCTGGACGGTGGAGGGCGGGTTCATCGCGGCCGAAACGGTCGATGCGAGCAATCAGCGTGCTGTTAGCCGCCGTGGCATTTTGACTATTACGGCAACTTCCGATGCCGAGTTGCCCGCGGAAGATCTGGTGGTGGTAGCGGAAGCTAAGCTGTCCGATGGCTCCACACTGATTCGGCGCGCGACTGGTCCGGGCGCGATGATTGACGTGGCGGGGGGAACCGGCCTTCCCGATTCAAGCTCGAAGGATAGTCAGAAGCCTTTTACAGCGGGCTGGCTTGAGAAAGCTTTGCCCGCGGGTTTAGATAAAGAGCTGGCGGCCGCGCTCGCCGTGAAGTTGATCAACCGTACTCCGATGGAGCAGGGCGACGCTTACAATTTCGAATGGAGCTTCGCCACGAAGCGTAAAAATCTGGCGATGCCCAAGAGCGTCGGCGTGGATACACCCGGCGTCAAAGATGTCAGGATCATCAACATGAAGCCCGGGCCGGAAGGCGCGAAGGGCGGCACGTTTACGGTGACGACGACAAAGGCCACTACGCCGGCGACTTACGATCTGGTAATTAGCGCAAACTTGATGGTGGATGGACAGCGCGAGACGATTGCCTCCCGCGCGATTCCGTTCGTGGTGTTGGAAGGAGGGAGCAGTGAAGGCGCAGTCAAAGTTTCTTCTAGCGGCCGTTAGCGCATTCGTTACGGGCGCGCAGGCCGCGGAGCAGGTCACGTTTTTACGTGACGTCGCTCCCATTCTGAACAGGGTCGGCTGCACGTCCGGCCCGTGTCATGGGGCGGCCAAGGGCAAGGCTGGATTCAAGCTGTCCCTGCGAGGCTACGATCCCGAGTTCGATTATCAGGCGTTGCTTTACGATCTCTCCGGACGCCGCTTCAACCGGTCCGATCCGGCGCGCAGCCTGATGCTGGCCAAGCCGGCACAAGAAATCCCGCATGGCGGCGGATTGCGGATAGAACCGGGCTCGAAATATTACAAGACAATCTACAATTGGATCGCGCAGGGCGTGCCTTTCGGAGATCCGGCTAAAGACAAAACCGATAGAGTCGAAATTCAACCGGCGGACGTGGAACTCGCTAAGCCGGGCCAGACGCAGGCCCTAAAAGTCATCGCGCATTACATGGATGGCGGGGTTCGCGACGTTACTAAGGAAGCGGTGATCGCGAGTAACATCCCGGATACAGCGGATGTAAGTACGGACGCTGTTGTGAAAGGCGAGCGCATTGGCGAAGCGACCATGCTGGTCCGGTACGAAGGCAAATTCGCAACGGTACCGGTAACCGTGCTCAATCCCAAGCCGGGTTTTGTGTGGAAGGCTCTTCCACAAGCTAATTATATCGACCAACTGATCGACACCAAGTTGCAGCGCCTGCGCATTCAGCCTTCGCCCGCGGTAGATGACGCGACTTTCCTGCGGCGTGTTTCGGAAGACTTGACCGGGCAGCTCCCCACGCCCGAAGAAGTTCGCGCATTCCTCGCCGACCCCGCGCCTTCTCGCAATAAGCGCGGCAAGGCAATCGACAATTTGATGGCTCGTCCGTCATTCGTCGATCACTGGACGCTGAAGTGGGGCGACTTGCTGCAAAACAACCGCAAGTACATCGGCGACAAAAGCGCGTGGGAGTTTCGCGAATGGATTCGCGATTCGGTCGCTAGCAATAAGCACTACGACCAGTTTGTCCGCGAACTATTGACCAGCAGCGGCAGTTCATACGACAACCCCGCCGCGAACTACTTCCGCGTGACGCGCGAACCCAAGCCGACCATGGAGAAGACGACCCAGGTTTTCCTCGGCGTGCGAATGGTATGCACCCAGTGCCACGATCATCCGTTCGAGCGCTGGACGCAGAACCAGTATTACGAAATGACCTCCTTCTTCTCGACAGTCGGCCTGCGAGCCGGTTTTGAAAGCGGCGAAGAAATAATTTATGACAAGCGCGACGATTTCGACGTGAAACATCCGAAAGATGAACGCGTAATGAAGCCGAAGTTTCTGGTTGCGGCGACGACGGCCAGCATCGCGCCGGTGGCGCTGCCGGATGGCGCGAACCGCCGTCAAGCCCTCGCGGACTGGATTACATCGAAGGACAATCCGTTCTTTGCCAAAGCAATGGCGAACCGCATGTGGAGTTACTTTCTGGGCAAGGGAATCATCGACCCCGTGGACGATATCCGGGCATCCAATCCTCCCAGCAACGAAGCCCTGCTGAACGCTTTGACCAAGGACTTCAAAGATCACGACTACGATCTGAAGCACCTCATCCGCGCGATCGCGAATTCGCGAACGTATCAGGCGAGCATCGCGACGAATGAGTGGAATGTAACCGACAAGACTAACTTCTCCCACGCGGTCCCGCGGCGATTGAACGCCGAGCAGTTGATGGATGCGTTGACGCTCGCGACGGGCAGCCGGCCGAATTTCCCCGAGGTCCCGCCGGATACATCGGCCGAAGCCCTGCCCGATCCGCACGCCGGTAAGGACGGTTTCCTCGACCTGTTTGGGCGGCCGCAGCGCGAATCGGCTTGCGAATGCGAGCGCAAAACCGATTTGAGCCTGCCGCAAGCGCTCAACTTAATAAATGGTACGACCATTTCGGATGCCATCGGCGATCCCAAAGGGCGGCTTGCGAAGGCTCTGGAGAGCGGCGAGAAGGATAGGTCGTTGATCGAAGAAATCTACCTATCGACTTTGAGCCGCGCGCCGACACCCACGGAGCTCGACAAGGGCATTACTTATCTGCGTGGCGGCGACGGACGCGCGGCGCGCGCCCAGGACTTACTCTGGGCCTTAGTCAATAGCAAGGCATTTTTGTACAACCGGTAGGAGCACAAATCGATGTTATCCATTCCAGGACGAAGCTGCATGACATGCGAAGGGCCGACGCGGCGCGAACTAATGCGCGTGGGTTC
>JALYXS010000704.1 GCA_030946965.1 Acidobacteriota bacterium | reverse complement strand
GAATACGATCTTGCTGCCGTCCGGCGAAAAATCCGGTGTCGTGTTGCCCGCGCCATCCGAGGTCAAGCGGATCGGCTGGCCTCCGGCAACCTGCTTGATATAGAGATCCGGCTCGCCATCGGGGTTGCCATCGGAGCTGCGATCGGAGGAATAAGCCACCAGCTTGCCATCGGGCGACAGCGCCGGAAAACCCGAGAGTCCCGCATCGTTGGTGAGCCGCGT
The DNA here is from genome assembly GCA_030946965.1 of Acidobacteriota bacterium. Lineage (GTDB taxonomy): Bacteria > Acidobacteriota > Terriglobia > Bryobacterales > Bryobacteraceae > JALYXS01. The sequence goes on along the minus strand of JALYXS010000704.1, from coordinate 1,827 downwards.
CAGCGTCCAGAGTGACGTTTCGGCCCGAAGGCCGCGCAGCTTCCAGCCCACGGCAAATAAGACCGCGATGCACGCCGCGGCCGCGAGCCACCGCCAACGGTTCATGCTCTGCGCGACGGGGGAACCACCGGCCGCCGGTTCTTCCGTTACGTGCTGCAAGTCGATCTTCAGATCGCCCGCGTGTTGATACCTCCGATTGGGATCCTTTTGCAGGCAGCGTGTAACGATCCTGTCGAGTTCGCGCGGAACGTCGTGCGCGATCTCCGCCGCGGGCTTTGGCTGATCGCGCAAAACGGCCGACAACACGGAAGCCATCGAATCGCCGGCAAAAGCGCGCCGGCCGGTGATCATCTCGTATAACACCGCGCCGAAACTGAAAATATCCGTCCGCGCATCCACCTTCTTGCCTTCGGCCTGTTCCGGCGACATGTACGAGATGGTTCCGGCAATCACGCCTTCTTTGGTTTGCGGCCGCGCCAGCGTCTCGGTGCGCGCGAATTCGCTAGCGCCGAGCTGCTCGGTTAGCTTGGCCAAGCCGAAATCCAGCACTTTCACGCCACCGTTCCCGCCCGCCATGATGTTGGCCGGTTTCAGGTCGCGATGCACGATACCCGCCGCATGAGCCGCCGCCAGCGCGTCCGCCGCCTGGATAGCATATTGGAGCGCGTCGTTCAGCCGCAGCCCTTTGCGGGGGATCAATTGATCCAACGCCTTGCCTGGGACGAATTCCATCGAGATGAAATCGGCGCCGTCAACCTGATCGATCTCGTAGATGGTGACGATGTTCGGATGGTTGAGCGCGGAGGCGGCCCGGGCTTCCTGGGCGAAGCGCCGCTTGCGTTCGGGATCGCCCGTCATGGCGGCGGGCAGAAACTTGAGCGCCACGAAGCGATTCAGGCGCGTGTCGCGGGCTTTCCAGACGACACCCATTCCGCCATCGCCCAACTTCTCGACAATGCGGTAATGCGAGATGGTCTGGCCCGCGAGGGAACCGGGAGGCTGCTCAAGAGCGATTGCGCGCGCGGCCACGTTTATCGCGGGGCTCTCCAGGAAGCTTCCCGCCTGCTGCCGCGAGGTCAGCAGCGACCGGACTTCGCGCTCCAGCGCTTCATCACTCCCGCACGCCTGCCGCAGAAAGCCCTCGCGGTCTCCCGGGTTGCGCTCCAGTGCCGATTGCAGCAGATTATCGACTTGTTTCCATCGATCGGAATTCATCGCCTGTCCCGCCGGTCAGTTCGCGGTAGAGCCACGCCTTGGCGGTGCTCCAATCGCGCATCACGGTGACAGCCGATATTTTCAGCACTTCGGCTGTCTCTTCCACGCTGAGTCCGCCAAAGAAGCGCATTTCGACGACCTGCACTTTGCGCGAATCGAGCCGCGCCAGCGCGTTCATCGCGTCGTCGAGCGCCACCAGATCAGCCGCGCGTTCGTCTCCCACCATCGCTGTTTCCTCCAGTGATAAGTGCAGCGCGAGGCCTCCGCGTTTCAAATTGTGGCGCCGCGCATGTTCCACCAGAATGCGACGCATCAACTGGGCCGAAACGGCGAAGAAGTGCGCGCGATTCTGCCACCGCATGCGCTTATAATCCACCAGGCGCACATAGGCTTCATTCACCAGAGCCGTCGTCTGGAGGCTGTGGCCGGGGCGCTCGCCTCTCATGTAGCGATGTGCCAGGCGGTGCAGCTCGTCATAAACGATAGGGGTCAGCCTTTCGAACGCGCCTTGGTCTCCTTCGCTCCAGGCGCAAAGCAGCTTGCTTGTGTCGCCTGCTGCAGGCTCACCGGGTTGTGCCACCCTCTGCATTCGTTTAGGTGCTGAATTATAAC
>JALYXS010000677.1 GCA_030946965.1 Acidobacteriota bacterium | reverse complement strand
CCGGCGGAGCACATGGCACTGGGAGCCTTCTTCTCGGCCGGGGAAGTAATCCCGTTGACGTTTTTGACGGTTGAGGCCTGGAGTTTTCTGCAGCTCGGAGCGCGCCAGGAATCCAAATCGCGCACCTCGTTTCCACACTACTGGGCGGTGATGTTTTTGGTTGCCGTCGGGTTCTGGAACTTCCTGGGTGCCGGGGTGTTTGGATTCCTCATCAATCTGCCAGTTGTCTCTTATTACGAGATTGGAACAGCGTTGACCACCAATCATGGCCACGCCGCCATGATGGGCGTTTACGGCATGTTGGCGGTTGGGCTGGCGCTGTTCTGCATCCGGTACCTGATTCCTGAAAATCGCTGGTCCGACCGCGCCGCCAAGATCAGTTTTTGGTCGCTGAATGTGGGGCTCGCGTGGATGGTTTTCGCAACCCTGTTCCCCCTGGGAATCCTCCAGCTCTATGAATCCGTCCATCACGGGTATTTCGAAGCGCGCACACTGAAGTTTCTCGGGAACCCTGTGAACGCGTTCATCGAATGGATGCGCTTCCCCGGAGATGTGGTCTTCATTGTAGGGGGCATTTTACCGTTGCTTTATCTGACTTGGCTTGGTATCCGGTACACCGTATCTATAACGACGCTCGAAGAACCAGAGGCAATCCTGTTCACGGAAATAACCGAACCTATCGAGGGTCTGAAATGAATGGTGCATACCACGTTGAGCCTCTACTGGCAGGCGGTTACGCCATTCTGTTGGTTCTCATCGCCGTCTTGCTGGAATGGCTGGCGCGGCATTCACAAAAACGCTCCGAACGATATGACACCGCCGGGTTTCGCTTCCATCAAGATCGCGATGCCTGGGAATGTCCGCAAGGTGCAAGGCTCGAACGTAGCGAAATAGATCACGAACTGCGGGTTATCCAGTACCGGGCACCGGCGGACACGTGCAATGGCTGTTCGATAAAAACGCGTTGCACGAATTCCGAACGTGGCCGTACAATTTCCATGCCGCTTGACCCCTGGGTACGTTCGGCGGCAGCGCGCTTCCAGCGTGGAATCTCTTTGGTACTCGTGACTCTGGCAGCCCTGATCGTTGCCATCGAATTGCTCCGGCATGTCCATGGGGGGGAAGGTTGGACATTGGCCGGTCTCCTAGCGGGAATCAGCCTATTCGGCCTAAGTGTGGCAGGGCGGCTGCGCCATCAAAACGTTGATCCCCAAGGAATTTACATGGGACATGAACACGAACTGAAAAGCCAATCTAAATACTCAATTCCGATATCCTCCTTCCGCTGATCATGCCCGACTCTTCAGTTCCCGTTTTCATCCCTGACCTACTGCTCGCGGTCCAGATTCCGGAGAAAGGGATGGTCAGCCGCATCCTTCAAAATGATGAACAGTCGAAGGTTGTCCTATATGGGCTGGCGGCCAACCATGAAATGGGTCTGCACGCTGCCCCGGTTCCAACGATGCTTTATTTTGTGGAAGGTAAGGCGACGCTGATCTTGGGCGACCAGACAATGGCGGTTTGCACGGGTGCATTCACGCATATGCCCTCAAATCTGAAGCACGCCATTGTGGCCAATACACCTGTATTGATGTTGTTAATAATGCTGAAGTAGGCGGCCCACTCCGCAGGTGCCTATTTGTTCGGTGGCTTCCAGTATTCCGGCAGCCCTTTTTCTGTATACTGAGCGTGACGAATCTGGATCCTTCCTGGTCGGCATGTGGCGGGTTATCGTGAAGTGGACCGCCAACTTCGGTCAAACAATCACTACGCCGTTGTCGGAATCCTTTTGGAGCTGGTCATGGACGATGATCTAGAAAGCTTAAGTCGCGAAGCCCTTCTGGCCGAAGTGATCCGGCTCCGGAAGGGAATCCGGGTCCACCGCGATAGCAGCGGACACGACCTGTGTTGGCATCATCCCGAGCTTTGGGGCCTACTGCCGGAGAAGATCGCATCCGAGGTCGCGGTTCCTCCTTGGCCCAATTTCCTGCGCGGGTGCGTGAAATATCGCGAGTCCCTCGACCGCGAGCTCCCGAATACCGAGGTCGCGGACGTCGAATTTGAGTAGGGCGAGAAGTCGGCGCGAAAGAGGGTACTGACGGATTACCCGCGAGTAGTCGGCCAGCATTTACCCCTCCCTCCTCCGGTCGGATCACGGGGTACTCGGAAACAGCGGATTCCCGCGCGGGCTATCGGCAATCAAATGGACGTCGAAACTGCTGTGCCAATGATTCAGCGGCGGGAGTTATAAACCATTATCGCGATCTATTCCACGCCCGGCCTAGCCGCGTCTGCCGGGGTCAGTCGGCTTTTTCAGGTACTGCTTCGATAAGCTGCTTTGCGGAACGTCCGCGCGGACTATTCTGCCAATTGTCGAGTGCGCCTTCAGGAGCCATACACGGGGGAGTGAGCAGCACAAAATAATCGGCTAATCCTTTCACAAACGGTTCGTACGTGGCTCGGAAAGCAACCAATTCCGATTCGGGGTTCTCGTCCTCGAATATCCAATCGGCTTCGCTCAAAACGCGTTGCATACGTTGAAACTCCGCGTGCGGTAACCGGTCGCGGTCGAGTGGGCGGCCGGATATTTCAAAAATCCGGCACAATTCCGTTATAGCCAGCCGCGCCGTAGCAAAGGTCATTCGCGCTTGGAATCCCTGCGACGATTTCAGTCCTACGAGAAGCAATGCGCAGGTGTCCATGATTGCAGCTATTGCGGAAATCCAACTCTCGTTGTCGTGCTGGGACCGGTAGTAGCTCAGCATTGGATAGGAAAGATGGCTCTCAATAATTTCGGCACACCATTCTTCCCATCTTTCCAGAAGACGATCGAGAGCGATTCGACCCGCTTCTGAGCTATGGCGACACAGCAGCGTGACAGCCGAGGGCGGCGATCCGGCCCGAGCATCTAGCTGAATCACCTGGGCTTCGCGTCGCGTGAACAGCTGATAGAGTACTGGAAGATAGCCAATTACAACAGCGATGAATCCTAACCCCGTGCCAGCTTCGAAGACGGCAAAGACTTTTGAAAGGCGTGTATGAGGAGTGACGTCGCCATAACCCAGAGTGAAAAACGTAACTCCACTGAAGTAAAGCTGGTTGGCAAGGCTTGGATCTTGAATCGCTGGATTTAGACACCACTGAATCAACCCGAAACCAGCAATAAGTCCGCCTGCCCACACGATAAGTAGGACCACCATGGAGAGCGGTCCGTAAAGGCTGAAAAATTGAGCACGCCCGTCACCCGGAGCCAACCGCTTCCCCAAACCGGACCACAAGGCCCATGTGACCCGGAAGAAAATCCTGACTAGCCGCAGTGAACGACGGACCCGCCGCGGAAGGAGCATGACCTCGAAAGCGTCGTGAATGATTACGGCAAGGATCAGTAATCCTGCAAGGAAGCTAACGAGGGGCATTTGACGACTTGTTGCTATTGTCGAATAACATCTGCTCTCCTTGAAGGCCCGCAATTTCCCTTGTGCCTCTGAGTCCGGGATACAAATGCGTGCGGCATTGAGGCGGGCATGATGCGATGGCAAGCTCGACCCCGTAAAGGCGTCTCCGGCGGAAGTGCGTGGCGAGAGTTTATTTTTCGGAAAGGCGAAATGCGGATCTTGCCATCCAGCTCCGTACTATACGGACAACACCATGCATAACCTCCAGGCGGAGCGCTTCTACAAGCCGCGTATGATCAACGGCGAGATGGCGAGCGTCGATGGGCCGATCAAGACCTTTCCGCTGCGCGGTGTGAAGGATTCTCCTCCCTATTTGCACGATGGCCGCCTGCTTACGCTCGCGGACACCGTCGAGTTCTTCAACCTGATCTCCGGTGCGAAGCTGAGCACGGCCGAGAAGTCCGACTTGGTCGTGTTCCTAAAGGCTTTGTAAGAACACCTGCCGGGCTTTCGCCAGGGCGGTTGCCAAGGCACGATTCGGGGCAAGTGCTGAGCGTCGATAGCTACCGATAATGCGACATAACGGGAACGGTGGTCTGGGCCAAGCGGACGCGGTCCATAGTAATCGGCACAACAAATGTGGAGCCGCATCGCTCACAAATCAGTTTGCACTTGCGAGGAATCACTTGCTGATCACACACCGGGCAATACAGCATCGGCTCGCTGGGTGATCGAGTTCCG
>JALYXS010000667.1 GCA_030946965.1 Acidobacteriota bacterium | reverse complement strand
TGCTGCTCATCGATGCCAGGTTAACGATCGATCCGCCCCGTCCCTTCGCCTGAGCCTGCGCTTTCATGTGCGGGATAGCGTACTTCGAAACCATCGCCGTGCCGATAACGTTGACTCCCAGCACCTTTTGCCAGTCCGCCATTTCGGCATCTTCCACGCTCTTAGTGGTGAAATCGGCGGCGTTGTTGACCAGAATATCGATGCCGCCGAACGCGCTAATCGCCGCTTCGGAGATGTGGCGGCAATCCTCTTCGCGCGAGATATCACCCGCGACCACAACCGCTTTCGCGCCCATGTCTTCGACCATCTTGGACGTGGCGTGCGCGTTGCCGTCGCTGATATCCACCAGCACCAGGCGGGCGCCCTCTTCAGCGAACCGCACCGCGGTGGCCGCCCCGATTCCCGCGCCCGCCCCGGGGATAATGGCAGTCTTATTCTGCAGCCGCATATGAATTTATGCGGGTTTTGAAATGGGAGCCGGCGCCAGATCGCGGCTCGAAATCACGCGGTCGATGATGCCGTAATCGACGCCCTGTTCGGGACTCATGATGTAATCGCGATCCACGTCGCGCGCCACTCGTTCGATGGTCTGCCCGCATGCGTCGGCCAAAATTTTGTTCAGCGTCTCGCGCATACGCAGAATCTCTTTGGCGTAAATATCGATATCCGCCGCTTGCCCCGCCAACCCCTGCATGGAAGGCTGATGGATCATGATCCGTGAATTCGGAAGGCTAAAGCGCTTGCCTTTCGCGCCCGCGCCCAGCAGCACGGCGGCCATCGAAGCAGCCTGCCCCACGCAGATGGTTACGATATCGGGACGAACGAAAGCCATCGTGTCTAAAATCGCCAAACCGGCCGTGATCGATCCGCCGGGCGAGTTGATGTAAATGGAAATATCGCGTTCGGGATCTTCGGCTTCGAGGAAAAGCAGTTGGGCGATCACCAGATTGGCTATATTATCGTCGATCGGCGTCCCCAAAAATATAATGTTCTCTTTCAATAACCGGGAGTAAATGTCGTAGGCACGTTCTCCGCGCGAGGTCTGCTCGACCACCATCGGAACCAACATAGAGTTATTCATCAATCCTTTAATTAATTCGATGATCCCCGGCTGGTTTGAGTTGCAACCCGCTTAACTCCGGCAGCCGGACGATGGTATTGCGTCCCAAGTATCGCATGATCGATGAGAGGATTTCGTTCGGCGGCCGACTCTCTCCGCAGATGAACTCCTCCGCAACGTGCGTAACGATTGCCGCCATGGTTCTCTCATTGCCGATGCTACATCCGCGGATGTCAGCGGCCGGGTACGATGGCGGCATTCCGCATTACGCCGATACGGCGAACAGCTTTCCCGTTCCTCTCCCCGGGACTTTGGATGTGAGCGATCCAAACGATCTGCTCGTGCGGCAAGCGCATGGCTCCACTATCCACATTCCTTACTCACGAATTCGGTTTTTCAGTTATGCGGCGGATACAAGCAGGCCGTTGAAGGGAAAGTCGCACGGTTTGCTGACGATCGGTTACCTGGACGGGCCGGCCCTTGCCCATAATCTGGTTTTGCAGATTGCGTCCAATCGGGCTGAGGCGGCGGTGAGAGACCTCGAGGAGCAAACGGGGTTCAAGGCGGGAACCGAGCCGCGATTAGCGCCTTCCCTCGCTCCAAGCGGCGTGAACGCCGTGCCGTTCGATATTCCCGCCGGCACTAAAGTAAATTGCCGTCTCGAACAGTCATTGTCGTCCGCCGTGGACGACTCAGGCCAGCCCGTCAAGCTTTCCGTTAGCGAAGACGTGGTCGTCGGCGATCTGGTCGCGATTCCACAAGGCAGCGAGGTGGTTGGCACCGTCGTGCAATCCATCGGAACGTGGCGAACGGGCGAAATGGGCAAGCTCGATTTTTCAATCGACAAAGTGGAAGCGGCGGATGGCCGGTACATTCCGCTGCGCTACACCGCGGCCAAAAAACAGGAGCCGCTCGCTTCCACTGGCGTGATCGCCGGTGGCGCGGGCGTCGTATTTTGGCCTGAAGCGCCTTTTCTATTGCAGCATCGCGGAAAGGACGTAACGATCCAAAAAGGTATCGTACTCGAAGCGTTCACCGGAGAGAATCACGTCGACAAGGCGATTGGCGAACTTCCAGTCGCTCCTGAAATGACCCCTTGCGCCGGCGGCCAGGCAACCGTTTCCATCTCATCCAACGTGGTTGGCGCGGATATTGAGATCGATGGCTCTTACGTGGGTAGCACGCCCGCGACACAACCGCTTTCCGCCGGAGCCCATAAGATCGACGTGAAGAGCGGAGGGCAGGTTTGGGAGCGAAATCTTCTTGTCCAGGCCGGCGGAACGGCAAATGTGAACGCGATCATCGGTGAGAAGAAGTAGCCTCTTGCTTCAGCACCGTACTTTGCGAATAAAGGAGGGATCGTCACAAACCCGGCGGTATGTCTCGAATATCTGGGAATGCCCGGCGGAAGACAAGCGTGCCTGCGGTTGAGGCACGGCAGCCCACGGCGTGCCAAGATTCTCTAGTCTGGAATGGAGTGCCTTTGCGACACCCAGTCCGATGCAGAGCACCGCGTCCGGCGCCGCTTCAGCCAAACTTACGGAGATAGCCATCCCAACCGTTCTGGCGCCTTGCCACGGGCGCGAAAGTCTCGGATGACTGAATCGGATTCAGACAGCTATAAAAAATCTTCCAGAATTGTGGAGTGCCGCTATTTCGAGCCTCAATCGGCTCATCCAAAAGGTGGCTTTCTCCGTAGCCCAGGCAGTAGACCAGCCGCACGAATCCGCGCGGGATGTCTATGGGTGCGTAAGGTAAGTCTTGGACCGTG
>JALYXS010000608.1 GCA_030946965.1 Acidobacteriota bacterium | reverse complement strand
GTCGACACTCGTGTCGACGCCCGGATTGGCCGCCGCTCGCAAGCGTCGAGATGAGTCTCGACGCGGCACGCAAGAGTGCGCGCGCCACATTCAAAATTTAGCCTCACGGCTTGAAACTGAACGCCGGCTCGGTCGCCATCGGCATCGCGATCTTCGCCAATCGGTCGCCGCTACGTTTCACTTGCTCTCGCGCCGCGGCCAGCAAGTCCGGCGGCGCGGGCGGTGTCTGTGCCGCCACGGCTGGAGCTACGGCCGCCGCCTGCATCAGCGCTCTCCGCGTGATTTTCATGCTCGCATTGTATCCCGTTCACGCCAGCGCTTGTTCCGCCGCCTTCTGCATGGCGGCACGCGGGGCCGATTCTCCCGTCCAGATCTCAAACTGCGCGACCGCCTGCTCGATGAACATCCGCAACCCTGGAACTACCGTCTTCCCCTGCTCGCGCGCCCGCCGCAACAGCAGCGTGTCGGAAGGGTTGTAGACCATGTCAAAAACGATATCCGCCGGAATCGAATCCTTGAAAAAACACTGATCCACGTTCGGAAACATTCCGAGCGGCGTGGCATGGACCAGGACGTCGAACTTGCCTGCATTGGCCTGCTCTTGCGAAAGGGCCGTGCCGCCGCAAGCGCGAGCGAGCGCTCGCACGCGCTCCGAATTTCGTCCAACCAGCGAAACTTTCGCGCCCGCGTCGGCCAGCGCGCATGCCGCTCCTCGCGCGGCGCCGCCGCTGCCCGCAATCAGCACGGAGGAGTTCGGCAGGCGCAGTTGCTTCGCGAGCGGCTGCAGGACGCCCGCCACGTCCGTATTCGTCCCGCGCCACTTCCCCGCCTTGCGCCAGACCGTGTTCACCGCGCCGATGCGGCGGGCAAGCGGATCGATCGTGTCGAGATATTTCATCACCTTCTCTTTGTGTGGAATCGTGACGCTGAATCCGCAGACCGGCAGCTTTTCAGAGAGCGTGAAGAAATCCCGAAGCTGCGGCGGAGGCACCAGGAAAGGCAGATACACGGCATCCAGGCGGCGGTATTGCAGCGCGCGATTATGCACGGCTGGTGAAATCGAGTGCCGCACGGGGTCGGCAATCACGCCGTAAACTTTGGCGTTTTTAGAAAACTTTTCGATTCTGTATAGATGCCGCAATTGCTTCGCGCAGACTTGGCCAGGCGCCGTCCCGGGCGCCGTCCCTTGAGCCGAAATGGGCGCCGCATACGTAAAAATGCCCCCGAAAACCGATCCGAGCACCCGGCTAGCGAAACCCATCTCTCCCATCGCGAGAGCGATCAGCGGAACGCGCGGGTTATTGCGGCCGGCTTCGATTACACGACCCGTGTCTGAAGGCTTGCGAGCCGTGGTAACCACCTTGTATGCGTCGGCGGGTATGCGCGTAACGCGGCGCAGGATCGATTCCAGTTGCGGAGTGTTCTCGAAATTGTGATACGAAACGATCAGTTGCGAATGAAGGCGGTAGGCATTTAGCTTTTCGCCCACCAACTCGGCGGTCTCGATTTCGATGTCCACCGCGCATGCGCCGTTCTGTATCGCGAGATCGAGGATGCGGAGCTGCTCGTCGATAGCTCCTTTGAAGTTGCCATGGTTCTGATGGCGGCGGCAGGTGGCGAGAATCAGGCAGTGCGGAAACTGATCGAGAAATTTACGAATCGCCGCCGCGCCGCGTTCCGGGTCGGGCAAATAATCGAGCCGGAACTCTAGAAACGTTTCGCCCGCTTCCGCCTCGTAACGCGCATTTTTAAAAAGCTTCTCAATGTCCGGGAAGCCCAGGGCAATGCAAATCTTCGGGAACTTCCGCTTCTGCGCCATCTTTGCCCAAACAGGACGCTCAAACCGCCGGAGCGGCCAAGCGTGCTTTCCAGGCGTCCAATATAGCAGCCGTAGCCGTCGCGCCGAAACGCGCGCAGCCCAGTTCGTAAACTTCAAGCGCCTTTTCTAACGTTCGCACGCCGCCGGCGGCCTTCACGCCAATCTCATCGGGGAGATTCGCGCGCATCAACTTCAGATCTTCCACGGTGTATCCAGAGGGAGCGAAACCCGTCGAGGTCTTCACGAAATCGACCTCCGCGCGCGCGCAAATCCGGCACGCCACTATCTTGAGTTCATCCGTCAAATACGCGTTTTCGAGGATAACCTTCAGAAGCGCGCCCGATTTGTGGCAGGCTTCGGACATCTGCATAAGCTCCATCTCGACATATTGAAATTGCCGCGAAAGCAGCTTCGAAATGTTGACGACCATGTCGATCTCTTTCGCGCCGCGGCGCAGCAGATCGCGCGTTTCGTAAAGCTTCGTTCCCGTGTTTTGATCGCCATGCGGAAATCCGGAAACACTACCGGAAGCAACGCCGCTGTTCTCCAGAATTCGAACGGCCACATCGATATCGCAGGGCCGCACGCTCACGCTCGCAACGCGGTACCGCTTGGCGAGCTCGCAGCCGGCGATCGCTTGCTCTTCAGTCAACTCGGGACGCACCAGCGAATGGTCGATCATTTTCGCCAGGCCTTCGTAGGTGGTTAGTGGCGGCCGGGCTTGTTGCCGGTTCTGATCCCGGTCCTGATCCATAGCGTTCCCCATTGCTCTATGTTGGTGCGAATATTTTCAGCTCCGGCAAACCAGTCTTCGTGATGGAAATTGCCGAAATTGCCCGCGCCGCGTTCTTTTTCATCGAGATCGCCCAGCGCGATGTTCAGACCCATGGCGCGGTCGCCCATTGCGGTCGAATAGAACTTTCCTGGCGCAACTTCAAGACACGGATCGAAGTTTACAGCCCACTCGATGATATAGCCTTTACCGCCCTCCTTGGGCTTGGCGGCGGCTTCCTGCGCACCAGTTAGGATCCAGCGCTGGTAGGTATTCCAGGCTTCGAGGCTCTTGCGCGGCTCGCCTTCGAGCAGTCCACCTTTACCGACGCCTCCCTTACGCGATTTCGTTAGGTTGCAAACCATCTGCCAGGAGGAACCATTGCCCGCCGCGCCCTCATTGCCGGTCCAATGATTTGTGGCGTTGATGAGCAACTCCATCTCATCGCCGAACCACGGGAATCCGTCGCGCGTGAGCTCGTGCGCTTTCGGATTTTCGTTAGGCAGCCAGCGAGGGGTGTCTATCCCGTAGAGCACGTCGTCGGTGATGTCGAAAGCGAAGTAGAGGCGTTTGCCATCGTGCTTGACGTACCCGTGCAGAGAGAGATCTGTGGGATCGGTGGTGGGAGAGAACTGCGGAATCCAGTCTTTCACACCCCAGAATTCGGTTGCATCGGACCATTCGCCAGGAGAGATTACACCATCGAGCGTGGGAGTCTTGCCGGAGTAGGCGTTGAGTTGGCGCGGGAAATCTCCAGCTTGTAGCGAAGAGCAAAGTGCCGCGAGCAGGAATGCATTCACAAATGAGAACATTACCGCCGCCGCACGGGCCGCGCTGGCGGATTGAGTCCAAGCGCTTTCAACTGCCCCTTCGCGCTTGCCGCCAAGTCGCTTCTCGGAAACTTATCGATTAGCGCCTGAAACTCCTGAACGCCCTTATCCCGGTGCCCGCTCTGCACCAGCGACTTGCCCTTCATGAAATAGGCGTCCGGCGTGCGGCTGTTCACCGGGTATCGCTCGATCACCGCATCGAAATCCTGAATCGCAACCGGCAAATTGCCTTGCGAATAATGAATCTGCCCAATGTTGAATTGCGCGCTTGGCGCAAGGTCTGTCGTCCCGTAAAATTTTAAATAATCCTGAAATTCGGCGAGCGCCAGGTCGGGCTTGCCGCTTTTCATGTCGCGCATGGAGCTCTGCCACAAGACCTCCGCTCGCATCGGCGGAACGCCTGAAGCAGTCGTGGGAGCAGTCGTAATCGCACTCGGCGTGGGGGCAGCCGCCGGGCCCTGCGATATTGCCGGTGGAGGCGCGGGCGCCGGAGCGGCCATCGTCCGCACCGCCGTTTGCACATCCACAAGCTGCTGCTGAATCTTTCCCATTCTGGCGGTAAGATCCTTCACGGCTTCGGTGAGCGCCTGCATGTCGCCGCTCATGGTGTCCACCTTCGCGCCGACCGCGGCGACCGGCGCAACCACCTGCTTCGATTGCGCCCGGATTTGATCGCCGACAGTCTTCTCGATATTCGCCATCGCCGCGTTGGTCTTGTTGGTTGCGTCGAGCGTCTGTTGCAGGATGACCTGCATATTGACCAGGCGCTGATCGAAGGTCGTCTGCAGCGTGGTAATTTGCTGCTGCAGTTGCGCGACATCCCGCTGTAACTCGATCATCTCCCGGTTCGCGGCGGGTACGTGGACCGCCTCCGAAAGAATCAACGCGAGCAGTACGGCCCAGCGCGGCTTCATATCTATTGACCGGTCGTCACGTGCGCCCTGCGATTGAGCTGGTAGCAGGATTCGGTCGCTTCCGTGCATTGCGGCCGCTCCTTGCCATAGCTGATGGTCTTCAGCTTATCCGCGGGAACGCCCAGCAGCGTCAAAAATTCCTTGGCGGCTGAAGCGCGCCGGTCGCCCAATCCAAGATTATATTCCGCCGATCCGCGCTCGTCGCCATGTCCTTCAATGACGATCGTGGCGTTCGGAAAATCGTTAAAAATGCCTTTGAGCGCGTCGGCGTCTTTGGTCAACGCGGTGCGCGCGTCCTCGCGAATGCTGCTCGAATCGTAATCGAAGTAGGCATCCTGTACTTGGCTTCCCAGACGCGATTCCAAGGTGCCGGTACCCGTCGCCGCGGCCGGCGGAGGCGGAGGCGCGGCGCCCGTCACATTCACGGTGGCGGTGGCGGTAACCTCGCCCATGGAACCCCGCGCGGTCAATTTGTAAGTTGTCGATTCGCTTGGAATGATTTTCCGGCTGCCATTGCTTTGCACCGTCCCGACGCCATTGTCGATCGTTACTTCCGTCGCATTGCTCACCGACCAGCGCAGCAGGGCGGATTGTCCGCGTTCCACCGTGGTCGGCTCGACGGCGAAATCGAGAACGGTTGGCTTCCCTGGGGCCGGCGTTGGATTATTCTGCGCAACTGGAGCCGGCGGAGTGACTGGCGTCACCACCTTCTTTTTGCAACCGGCCGCAAACATGGTTAGCAGCACAGTTGTGCAAATGAGCCCGCGTCTACTTTTCTTCAACATCATCCCTCCCGAAAATGTAACCACGTTAAACTATTTTCCCCAAACCGGGAACTGATTATCGCCCTGATTAGTCAATTGCTGTAACTGCGTTCCGTCCGCCAGCATGGTCCAGAGCTGCGGCTTTCCCGTTCGCGTGGAAGTGAAAACCAGGTGGCGCCCATCGGGAGCCCAATTCGGATTTTCGTTCTTGCCCGCCCCAAACGTGAGCTGGTCGAACTGCCGGCTCGCCACATCCATCAGGAACACATTGAAATTTCCCTTGGCGTAGCCGCGCGTCCAGGCGTACAGAATATGCTGCCCGTCGGGGTGCCACGATGGATTTGCCGCTTCCCCCTCGCCATTGGTCACACGCTCGACATCGGCGCCGTCCGTATTCATGCGGAAGATTTGCTGCGGCCCGGACCGGCCCGAAACAAACACTAGCTCGTTGCCGGTTTTCGGGTTCACCTTCGGCTCCACCTCGATCGCC
>JALYXS010000577.1 GCA_030946965.1 Acidobacteriota bacterium | reverse complement strand
CCGAACAGACCCGCGTGCTCGGCCTGAAACGCGATTTCGCGCTGAACTATAACAATCACCGCATGAGCGACATCTCACGCAATGAACTGATCTGCCGGCTGATTTTTCTGTTCCGCTTCCTGAAGGTCGATACTGTGTTCTGCTACGACCCATGGGGACACGACGAGGAGAATCCCGATCACTACGTGCTCGGCCATTGCGTCGAAGCGGCGTCCTGGATGGCGGGACGCGTTCACGATTATCCCGAGCAGATTGCCGCGGGATTCGAGGCCCACGCGGTCACGGAAAAATATTACTATGCGCGACACCCCGATATCACGCGAGTCGTCGACATCAGCGGTACTGTCGAAAAAAAGATCGATGCGAATATAGACAATGTGGCGAAGGGCCCCGGCGGTCATCACGGATCGAAGTTGCGCGCCGAGTTAGCCCAAAAAGGCAAGAAATTGCCGCTGCTGGGCGATGACGACCGCACCGCCGACCGCAACTATATCCGCGAATTCCTTCTGTCTCGCAATCGCGAGTTAGGAAAGAAGTACGGAGTCGAGTATGCCGAAGCATTCCACTACATCGGACCGGGGAATTCGCGCGTCGGCGATTACATCAAGCAGCATGCCGTGCCGGTGAGATAGATGCATCAGTTGCCGCGCAAGCTCGGGCTGGTGGACGCGAGCGCGATCGTGATCGGAATCGTGATCGGCTCGGGCATCTTTCTGCTGCCGAATCTAATCGCGCGAAATTTGCCGTCCCAGGGGGCGATTATCGCCGTGTGGATCGTGGCCGGCGTGCTCTCCTTTTTCGGCGCGCTCGCTTACGCGGAACTCGGCGCCATGATGCCCGCGACCGGCGGTCAGTATGTCTACTTGCGCGAAGCTTACGGGCCGTGTTGCGCGTTCCTGTGCGGATGGGTGTTCGTGCTTGCGGTCCTGCCCGGCGGCATCGCATTCCTCGCGGTTGGATTTTCGATTTACCTGGATCGTTTCGTCCCGCTGACGCCCGCAATGCGCAACGTGGTTTCTCTAGGGCTGGTGGCGATTCTCTCAGCCGCCAATTACACCGGCGTAAAAGAAGGCGCCTGGATTCAGCGCATCTTCACGTCTCTCAAAGTACTGGGATTGCTGCTGGTGATTGGCGCGGCATTTGTGCCCCATGTAGCCCCGCATGGCGCCTGGACTGGATATGCCGCGGCGGCGTTTCCGCCTCATGCTTTCTCTTACAGCGGAATCGGTCTCGCGATGACCGCATGCTTGATGGCCTATAACGGATGGAGCTATGTCAGTTTCGTCGCGGGCGAAGTGAGAGATCCACAGCGGAATTTGCCAAGGTCGCTCGCCCTCGGGATGACGCTGGTGATCGCTCTATACGTGCTCGCCAACGCCGCTTACATGAATGTCATGACCGTGCCCGAGATAGCCGCCACCGAGCGCGTGGGAGCGGCCGTGGCCGAACGAGCCATGGGGCCGGCGGGCGGCGCGATCCTATCCGCCGTGGTCTTGCTTTCCGTCATCGGGGCGATCAACGGATGCATCTTGACGGCGGCGCGTATTCCGTTCGCGCAAGCTCGCGACGGCCTCTTCTTCCGGCGTTTCGGAACAGTACATCCGCGATTCGAAACACCCGCCTTCGCTATTGTCGTGGGCGGCCTTTGGGCCGGAGTCCTGATCCTAACGGGTTCCTACGAGACGCTGTATTCCTACGCCATGCTCTCGGCTTGGATTTTTTACACTCTGAGCGTCGTGGCGGTTTGGGTGTTACGCCGCAAGTTGCCGGATCTGCCCCGCCCCTACCGGATGTGGGGTTATCCCGTCACGCTGTGGTTGTTCGTGATTGTCTCCGTTTGGTTCATGCTCGATGCGCTGGTGAACCAGCCGAAAACGTCGCTTATCGCGATTGCCGTCGCTCTTGCGGGGGTTCCCTTCTACCTCGCGTGGCGCGGCAAGCGGGCTACCGCTCTTCTGTCCGATCCAATAACTCTCGCACCTTCGTCAAGAGCAAATTGGGAGTGAACGGCTTGTGCAGGATCTCGCGATCGGGTTCCCGATCCGCCGCGCCGATCGGGCTATCGCGGAATCCCGACATATAGAGAACTTTCAACGAAGGATCGATTTCCGTAAGTCTTTCGCCGAGTTCGAAACCATTCATTTGCGGCATCATCACGTCGGTCAACACCATATCGACATTGACGCGATTTTCCTCGTATGCTGCCAAAGCTTCCTTGCCGTCCCGCGCTTCGATCACGCAATAACCGTTCGTTGCCAGAACGGCATGCACCAATTTGCGTACGCTCTCTTCGTCGTCGGCGATCAGAATGGTTTCCGAGCCTTTCGGACCCCGGCCGGTTCCGCGATTTACCGGCTCGACGGTTTCCTTGGCGCGGGGCAGATAAATTTCGAAAATCGTACCGGCGCCTAACTGGCTGTACACGTTGATGTGTCCTTGGCTCTGCCGCACGATTCCGTAAACGATCGAGAGACCTAGCCCGCTTCCCTTCCCCTCGGTCTTGGTGGTGAAAAACGGCTCAAAGAGCCGTTCGCGCGTGTCGGGCGTCATGCCACGGCCGGTGTCGCTGACGACAAGCATCACGTATTTTCCAGGCGGTATTCCGGCGCCCTTGCCCCGGCTTGCTTCTGCAATATCCACGTTGATATCCACGTTCGACGTCTCGATTACGAGTCTGCCCCCCCGTGGCATGGCGTCGCGCGAATTCATCGCCAAATCGACAATTATCTGCTCCATCTGTCCGGGATCGGACCACACGCGTCCGATTCCCGGCCCCGGCAGCAGGATCAGTTCGATCGATTCGGCCAGCAGACGCCTGACCATCGTCTCCATATTCGCGATCAAGGCGTTGACGTCCAAAAGTTTGGGTTGCGTGAGCTGGCCGCGGCTAAACGCCAGGAGTTGGCGGGTGAGGGCGGCGGCGCGCTCGGCGGAGTAAAGAATCTCATCCGCGAAGCGGCGCAGCGGATTGCCGGCCGGGAGATCGGACCGCAGCATCTCGCTATAACCGGTGATCACGGTAAGCAAGTTATTGAAATCGCCGGCAACGCCGCCCGCCAGGCGCCCGATAGCGTCCATCTTTTGCGATTGACTAAGCTGATCCTGAAGCTGGCGGCGTTTAGTTGTATCGCGGAAAATCAGGATCGCTCCCAGAACGCGCCCGCGTTCGTCGCGAATGGGGGACGCGCTTTCCTCGATCGAGACCCGGTGCCCATCTTTCGCCACCAGAAAAGTGCGCGCGTTCGAGTGGACCGTCAATCCTTCCGAAAGCGCTTGGTCGAGCGGCGTTTTAACCGGCTCGCCGCTCTGCTCGTCAATGAGGTGAAGCGCGTCGGATAGAAGACGGCGCTCGGCGTCTTTGGCGCTCGATCCGAGAAGCAATTCCGCGACCGGGTTCAAGAACGTGATAGCGCCTTTTGAATCCGTCACGATCACCGCGTCTCCGATGCTTGTTAAGGTGGCGGTCAGGCGGATCTTGCTACCGCGCAGTGCGTCCACCAGAGCCGTAATGAGAGCCGACACGGAAACGAACGTGAGAAAGCGAATGCGCGCCCCTGGCTCGCCCACGAAAAAAAAACCGGCGCTGATGCAGCCGAGCACGGTGGCGAGAATGCCGCCTTCCCGTCCGTAGAACCACGCGGCAACCAGAACCGCCGCCGTCGAGGGCAGGATCACATATTCATGCAGCGATTCTCGCAGCAAAAGGGCGATCGTTAACGCGCACGCACTGAGCCCCGCGACCACGGTATAGCGCACGTAGAGGGATTGCGGGCGAGTCATCGATCGGGCTTTCCTCAATCGTACAGCGGCGGCTCGCCCGGGGGGCGAGTCTTCCAGCGGCGGTGAATCCAAAGCCACTGGTCGGGATATTCGGCGATGGCGGCTTCGATTATTTTCTGAATGCGGCGCGTGTCCTCGGCGGCGTCGCCGGTAATCGCAACCGCTGGGTAGAACCGGAGAATGTATCGGGATTCCGCTTCCGACCAGACTGCAAATCCGGGAATCACCGCCGCTCCGCTATGGGCCGCGATGCGCGCGAAGCTGAGCGACGTGCAAGCCGGGATGCCGAAAAAATCGACGAATACGGCGTTATCGAGCGAGGAATTTTGATCGACGAGGATGCCAACCGCTTCGTTGCGATGCAGAGCTTTGAGTATCGAGCGGGAGAAATCCCGCTTGCCGATCAGGTGGTTTCCGGAAAGCCCGCGGCGGCGTTTGACCAGCGCATCGATGAGCGGATTATCGAGCGGGCGTACAACGACGTGCATCGGCGCGGACAGCAGCGCGTGCGCGAAAGCGCTCAGTTCCCAATTGCCGAGATGCGCGGTGGCGAAAAGCACTCCCTTTCCGCGGGCAAGCGCGGCTTCAAAATGTTCGTAGCCTTCGTAGCGAATCCACTGCGAGACGTTTTCGCTATTGATTTGAGGGAAGCGGGCGAGCGCGACGAGGAGACGGCCAATGGAGCGGAAGACGCCGTCGATTAAGAGCGTGCGATGGGCGCGGCTTAGTTGCGGGAAGGCCATTTCGAGATTCCGTATGCCGACGCGGCGGAGACGTGGGATGAGGCGGTCGAGGGTTGCGGCGTAGGCGCGGGCTAGGCGGTTCGCCATCGGGAGGGGGGCGTGAGCGAGGGACTGAAGGACGAGTTGTGCGGCGCGGTATGCAATCCATTCACGCATTACGAGGCTGGACTACCATAAGACCATGCCGCTTGTGATCGAAGAAGACTTCCTGCCGGCGACGCTGACGGCCGCCCCCATGACCGACGATGAATTCGCGGAGTTCGTCGCGGGTTATCCGGAATACTTTATCGAAATGACCGCCGAGGGAGAGATTTTGATTATGCCGCCAGCCTACTCGCTGACTGGTATGCGAGGCATGAAGATCGCCCGCCAGGTCGAAGACTGGACCCTGAGACAAGGGGCCGGTTTTGCCACGGATGGAACCAGCGGATTTGTGCTGCCCAGCGGCGCGCGGCGCTCTCCCGATGCCGCGTGGACGGCCAAGGTTCGCGTCCAGAGCATGGACGATGCCTTTCTCCAAAAGTACTGGCATCTATGCCCCGATTTTGTGATTGAACTCCGGTCGCGGACGGATCGTCTCCCCGTCTTACGCGCCAAGATGCGGGAGTGGATCGAAAATGGCGCGCAACTGGCTT
>JALYXS010000567.1 GCA_030946965.1 Acidobacteriota bacterium | reverse complement strand
GAATAGCAGACTGAAGCGCTCCCGGAAACGGAGCGTCTTCAGGGCGGAGAGATTGAGATTTACCAGCCCAGGACCGGTGAGCAGCGTCCGCCCCGCATTGCCAAATGTAAACGGCGCGGGAGCTTCGACGGCGGAAGTGTCGAACCATCGCCCGGTGGTTCTTTCGGAGACCGGTAGAGAAGGATCGCGAAGGACGTTCACCCGCTGCGCTCCCGGATTGAACGAATTGGTTGTGCTAGTTTGCGTCACCAGACCCACGGGGCCGCTGGAGCAACGGACATTGATGTTGCCCAATGGTGACCCGGCCTGAAGCCATCGTTAGCGATTAGCCGGTTTTGCGATACTTCGCTGCCTGCCCCATCGTTAATCAATTGAACGCCCGTTTTGACCGTTTTGCTCAAGGTCATTCGTGTCCAAGCGGTTATACTGTCTGGCCTGGCTCTGGCGGTTCATCAGAAAACGCGCACGACAATAATTGAAAATCTTAGAGTACCGGTACCAAGTGTGTCTGCTCAGTACTAGTACAAATTTGGTTGCTAGATAAAGATAAATCTTACACCCTCTAGGAGTACCGAGCGCCAGTACTAACAGTTCTAAGGCAATTCTTGGTAGGAAAAGCTCAAACAAAGAAACTCGAGGAAACGTACCGTGAAAAAGCAGCGGCATTCAGTCTGTTGATTCTTACGGCCAGTATTGGCATGGCGCCAACTTCCAAAGTAGTGCCGGATTTTGATAATGCCGTTTACTCGGTTTCCGCCAAGTCGTTGACCGCGATCGCCAATGGCGAATTGGCGGATATTGCGATCGACGGCGAGAACTAAAGAACGGAGTTAACGCGAGAATTACCATGCAAAAAAAAGTGAAACTAGCGGCGGCCCTTTTGACGGTAACCCTGGCGTACGGCCAGGGTAATGCCGTCCGTTCCAAGGTGGCTTCGGACCTGAAGCTATCCCAGTCCGGCTCCTCCGTGGAAGTAATCGTTCAATACCGGCACGCGCCCACAGCGGCGCATCACGAAAAAGTTACTTCCCGGGGAGGGCTGTTGCACGCGACGCTAAATGTCATTCAGGCGGCGCATTACACGATTCCGCTCGCGTCCGTGAACGATTTGGCGAACGATCCCGAGGTGGCGTACATTTCTCCCAACCGTGCGTTAAGCCGCTCGCTCGACACCGCGGCCGCGGCGGTCAATGCGACTGTCGCCCGGCAATACGGATATTCTGGCGAGGGTATTGGAGTCGCGGTGATCGATAGCGGCATGGGATGGCGCGGCGATTTGTTCGGCGGCGTTGTGTACTCGCAAGATTTCGCCGGTGGCGGAACGGACGATCTGTACGGACACGGCACGCACGTCGCCGGGATCGTCGCGGGAAACGGCAGCCAGTCGAGTGGCGGCAAATACTTTCGCACGTTTCTGGGGATTGCTCCAGCCGTCTGGCTCGTAAACTTGCGCGCGCTCGATCAGAACGGCAACGGCAGCGACAGTTCGGTTATCGCCGCGATTCAGCAGGCTATTGCCCTGAAGGACGTATTGAATATCCGCGCGATTAATTTGTCGCTGGGCCGTCCGGTGTATGAGAGCTATCGACTTGACCCGTTATGCCAAGCCGTGGAGAAGGCGTGGAAGGCGGGGATTGTCGTGGTGGTCGCGGCGGGCAACTCGGGCCGGGACAATTCCGCGGGCACATCCGGGTACGGCACCATTGCCGCCCCGGGAAACGACCCCTATGTCATTACTGTCGGGGCTATGAAAACCGAGGGACCCCCGAACCGTTCCGACGATATGATCGCCAGCTACAGCTCGAAGGGGCCGACTCTTTTGGATCATATCGTGAAGCCCGACCTGGTGGCCCCCGGGAACAGAATCATCTCGGTGCGCGCGCCGAATGGCAAGCTGGGCCAGACGTACCCGCAAACCGTAGTCGCGAGTAGCGTTTATGAACAAGGTCCGTCGCATCCCTCCCCCGATTACCTGGAGCTCAGCGGCACCAGCATGGCGGCTCCCATGGTTACGGGCGCAGTCGCGTTGCTGCTTGAGAAATATCCTCAACTGACGCCCGATCAGGTGAAGGCGCGGCTGATGAAAACAGCGTACAAGCAGTTTCCCGCTCACAGCACCGCGACCGATCCGGCGACCGGGACGGTGTATTCAAGCGAGTACGACATCTTCACCGTCGGCGGCGGGTATCTGGATATTTCGGCGGCGCTGAACAACACGGATGTGGCCGGCCAGACGGCGATGTCGCCCGTCGCTTCGTACTCCAATGGAAAGGTGACGATGAGCGCGGATCCTTCGTCGGTATGGGGAAGTTCGGTCGCATGGGGATCCTCGGTGGTTTGGGGATCGTCGGTATTTGTGAACGGGAGTTCAACCTTGTGGGGTAGTTCCGTAGCTTGGGGCAGTAGCACCGATCGGGGATTCAGCGTCGTTTGGGGCAGTTCAGTGGTTTGGGGCAGCAGCAACCAGACGGCTGCGGAAAGCCTGAGCGTGGCCGTCAGCGGGGAGAACTAATTGAGGCGCGCTTATGACGGATATGCCGGTTAAGGCCAGAATCTATATAGGGTTCATGCTGGGCGGGGCCGCGGCCATCCTGAGCGGCGCATTGCTTCACTGGCAGTGTAACGACCCGGTGCGCTTCGTCGCGTATTTCTTCCTGGCTCTGATGGGTTCGGGGTTGAAAGTTACTCTCCCCGGCATCTTCGGCACAATGTCGGTGAACTTTCTGTTTGTGTTAATTGGCCTGCTGGAGCTCAGCTTGTCCGAGACGCTCCTGATGGGCTGCGCCGCCACATTGGTGCAGTGTTTTTATCATGCGAAGTTCCGGCCAACGTTGCTGCACACCGCGTTTAGCCTGGCGAGCGTCGCGGTCGCGATCGGGGCGTCCGCGTTTGTTCACGCGCATACGATACGCGACACCCCCGGCACGCACCTTCTGCTGGTTGGGCTGGTCGCCTGCACTTATTTCGTGGTTAATACAATTTCGGTGGCCGCCGTGATCGCGTTGACCGAAAGGAAATCGGTGCGAAAGGTTTGGCGGGAGTGCTACTTCTGGTGTTTTCCTTATTATTTGTTGGGCGCCTCCATCGCGTGGCTCCTTAGCTTGGCTGGCCGCTTCATCGGATGGCAGGCCTCGCTGCTGGCGATTCCGATCATCTACTTTATCTACCGCTCTTACCGGTCCTACCTGGGGCGGTTGGACGACCAGACCAAGCACGTCGATACCATAGCGGCGCTCCATGTCCGCACCATTGAGGCTTTGGCCTTGGCAATTGAGGCGAAGGATGTAACCACGCACGATCATATACGCCGTGTCAGCGTTTACGCCGTCGAAATCGGCAAATGGTGCGGCCTCGATGCAGTAGCTTTGAACGCGTTGCACGCCGCCGCTCTGCTGCACGATATAGGCAAACTCGCGGTGCCCGAGAATATTATCTCGAAACCGGGAAAGCTGAAGCCCGAGGAATTCGAGAAAATGAAGATACACCCCGTTGTGGGCGCGGAGATTCTCGACCGCGTGCAGTTTCCCTACCCGGTAGTGCCCATCGTGCGGTCGCACCACGAGAAGTGGGACGGCACGGGTTATCCGTCGGGCTTAAAAGGGGAAGAGATTCCCATTGGCGCGCGCATCCTGTCGGTCGTCGATTGTTTGGATGCGCTCGCCTCCGACCGCCAATACCGCAACGCGCTACCGCTCCATGAAGCCATGGAAAAGGTCGTTTCGGAATCGGGCAAGAGTTTCGATCCAAAGATCGTGGCCATGTTGCAGTCGCGCTATGTGGAACTGGAGCAAATGGCGAATTCGCAGCCTGTTCAACACTCCAAACTGTCAAAAGGCCTGAAGTTCCTGAACGGATCGGCTCCAGCTGCCGGGTTTGAGACGATGGGCGAGCCGGGAGATTTCATTACTTCGATCGCGACGGCGACGCGGGAAGCGCAAGTCATGTTCGAGTTGACGGAAAACCTGGGTACGTCGCTCAGCCTGGAGGAAACGCTTCCGGTGATTGCCAGGACCGTGAAGCGCATGATCCCCTACGATGCATTCGCGGTGTTCTTGCTCAAAGAGCAGGTCCTCCGTCCCGAGTTCGTGGACGGACCAAGCTCGCGGTTCGTGGCGTCGCTCGAAGTTCCCTTTGGCGCGGGTCTTACCGGCTGGGTGGCGGAGAATAACACGCCTATTATCAACGGGAATCCTACCGTGGAGCCGGGGTATACGGCATCTCCGGGCGGCGGGAACACGCTGCGGTCCGCCTTGGCAGTGCCGTTGCCGGGGGCAAATGGCGCGATTGGCGTAGTGGCGGTCTACAATTCCGAAAAAGATGCGTTCACGAAGGAGCATTTGCGGCTGCTCTTGGAGGTGAGCGGCAAGGCGGTGCTTGCCGTCGAGAATGCCGTGAAATATCAGGACGCGGCGAGTTCCGCAACGACGGATTATTTGACCAATTTACCCAACGCGCGTTCCCTGTTCCTGCATCTTCGAACTGAGTTGGACCGCTGCAAGCGGCTGGACCTGCCCTTGGTGGTACTCGTTTGCGATTTAGACGGTTTCAAACAGGTAAACGACCGGTTCGGCCACTTGGAAGGAAACAAGATGCTCTGGACCATAGCCAAAGGGTTGAAGCAGAGTTGCCGGGAAAACGATTATGTAGCGCGCATGGGTGGGGACGAGTTTGTGGTGGTGCTACCCGGAACCGGGCCTGGCGAAATTCCCGTGAAGGCCCATCAATTTACGCGCGTCGCGGTGCAAGCCGGACGCGAGTTTTCAGGGGAGGACAGCCTCTCGATGAGTATCGGCGAGGCGTCTTATCCGGAATGCGGGTCGTCCCCAGAGGAGTTGCTGGCCGAAGCCGATCGCCAGATGTTCCGGGCCAAGCGCCGCTACAAGAAATCGCGACCGTGGCTACGGGTTCCCCCGAACGAGCCGGAGCCCATTATGATGCCGCCTCCGCCCACGTCCTGGACGCACTGAGAACTTTTGGAGGAAATTCCGCGTATAGTGCATGTAGGGAAGAAGGAGGATTATGTTCTGCACGAATTGTGGAGCGGAAACACGGGAGTTAGATCGCTTTTGCAGCCAGTGCGGGCGCTCGACGACCACGCGGGAACTTGTGGCGGCACGCGTACCGGAGCGGGTGCTGAGCCGTCCGATGGACCAGAAGAAAATTGCGGGCGTGTGCGCCGGTTTCGCGCGCTACTTCGATTGCGATCTTACCCTGATGCGCGTTTTGTGGCTGGTAGTAGCCTTCGGGACGGGCATTGGATTTATCGCTTATTTAGTGGCATGGGTCGCAATGCCGAAAGACTATGGTGTGAGCGGCCAAGCTCCGCAAGTAATACAAACACCCCGGCCCGTCTAGCGATGGAGCGGGGCCAGAGTGGTGCTTCTGGTGGCGGTGGGCGGTAACATCCCTGCAGTTTTGCCTACCGCTTTACCCATCTGCATCTCTTTCCAGTTGTAGTCAAATTCTTTTCCGCAGTCTAAACAGACCACGTAAGTGTTTTGTAGGCTAGTAACGGGCCCGGATACTCCTACACGCCGCGCGGGTGTAAGAGGAAAAGTCTTTCGTCGATGCGCACATCCAAACAACGCGTTCAAGACCGAATTCAACATGGGAAACCCCTTTGGCCACCTACATAGATTCCGAAGCGGCCAAGTTGGTTGCATAATAAGCAATCGCCGCTCCAAACGTAACTGCCTGAATGAAAGAGATTTAATGCGGCTTCAATGCATTCGGGAAGCGATGGATTCCGCGATCAGCTTGCCGTGAAAACGTCCGTTCTCGATAAAGATCTCATTGGTATGCATGCCCGCCACAATCACGCCCGCTAAATACACTCCCGCTCTTTCGCTTTCAAGCGTTTTCGGATCGGTTTTTGGCCGCAAGGTCCGCGTTTCCAGCGTGATCCCGGCGGCATTCAAGAAGCCTAAGTCGGGGCTGTACCCAATCAAGGCAAACACAAAATCGTTCCGCAATGAAACGTCTCCCTCCGGAGTGGAAACCAAAATGGAATCCTGCCGGATCTCGCGAATCGTGGAATTGAAGTAGGCTTTGACCTCGCCGCTCTTAATCCGGTTTTCGATATTTGGCTTGATCCAGTACTTCACGTGCCTGTGGATTTCGGGACCTCGGTGGATCAAGGTGACACGCGCCCCCGACCAATGCAGTTCCAAAGCCGCAATCGCCGCCGAGTTTTTGGCGCCGATCACCGCTACATCCTGGTTGTAATAGGGATGCGGTTCCTTATAGTAATGGACAACCTTGGGTAGATCCTCGCCCCGTACGTTGAGCAAATTCGGAACGTCATAATAGCCCGTCGCGAGCACAATTTTCCTAACCGAGTAGCACTGAGTCCGGCCGTCCCGGTCCGTGGCCGTTACCGAGAAATCCCCATCGTGGCCGGCAATTCGTTCGACGCGCTCGTATTGCCGGACATTCAGGTGGAAATGATCGGCCACGCGCCGATAATATTTCAGCGCCTCCGTCCGGTTCGGCTTATCGTTCAAGCTCGTCATCGGAATGTTGCCGATTTCGAGCAGTTCTGGCGTGGTGAAAAAGGTCATGTGGCTGGGGTAGTGATAGATGGAGTTCACCACGCAGCCCTTTTCGATCACCACGGTCTCGACCCCGCGCTGCTGTAATTCAATGGCGCAGGCGAGGCCGGTGGGACCGGCTCCGACCACTAACGCGTCAAAGCGATTCACAGACGGCTTTCGACTTCGGCGTAGACGCTCGAGAGCGCCGCATCGAGGGCCGCTGGATTTTTCCCGCCGCCTTCGGCCATTTCGGGACGCCCGCCCCCTTTGCCGCCAACCGCCTGCGCCACTAGCCCGACCAGCTTGCCCGCCTGAACTTTCGCGGTCAGGTCCTTCGTAACGGCGGAAACGATGCAAACGCTAGCGGCGCCCGACTCGTCCGCGGCGGCTAACAAGATCACCCCGGATTTCCATTTGTTCCGCAGCGAATCCGCAACGGCGCGCATCTGCTCGCGATCGAGGCCATCCGTGCGGGCGGCCAGAACCCGAACTCCCTTCAATGTCTTAGCTTGCGAATCCAAGCCGCTCACCGAAGCCTGGGCCAGCTTGTGCTTCATCTGGTCGATTTGGCGCTCCAATGCCTTCTCGCGCGCCGCCAGTTGATCGGTCTCGCGCCGCGCCGCTTCGAGGTCTTCCTTCCACTTTTCGCGCGCCGTTTCCGCGGTCACGGCTTCGATGCGCCGCACGCCAGCCGCGATGCTGCCTTCATAGTTGATCTTGAACAGGCCGATATCGCCGGTCCGCTTCACATGCGTTCCGCCGCACAATTCTTTGCTGAATCCGGGGATTGAAACGACGCGAACCTGATCGCCGTACTTTTCGCCGAACAATGCCATGGCGCCGGTGGCGATGGCCTGCTCGATGGGCAGAATATCCGTTGAAACCGCCGTGTTGCGCGTAACTTGATCGTTTACCAGCCGTTCGATCTCGTCTTTTTCGGTTGGGTCCAAAGCGGCGTAATGCGTGAAATCGAAGCGCAGCCGGGGCGGCTCCACCACGCTGCCCGCCTGTTTTACGTGGCTACCGAGCACTTGGCGCAGAGCCGCGTGCAGAAGGTGAGTTGCCGTGTGATTGCGCATGGTCGATTGGCGCAATTCCTCGCCCACTTCAGCCTGCAATTCGTCGCCAACGCGGATCGGCCCCGACGCCACGATCCTGTGGACGATTAGCCCCGGCACCGCGGGGTAGGCCGATTCGACGGTGGCCACGGACTGATTCGCCGCTCTCGAAATGAGCACGCCGCGATCGCCAACCTGCCCGCCGGTTTCCGCGTAGAAGGGAGTCTGATCGAGCACCAGCTCGGCCCCATCGCCGACCGCCACCTCTTCCACGAGCTGCCGGTCGATCAGCAGTCCCATTACGCGCGAGGGCGAAGCCAGGCGCTCGTAGCCCAGGAATTTTGTCCGGCCCCGCTCCAGCAATTCCCGATACGCCGGCGCAACGGTAGTTTTATCCGCGCCGCGCCAGCTTGCGCGGGCACGCTCGCGCTGATGCTGCATCTCCCGCGTGAAACCCTCGCGGTCGATAGCGATCCCCCGCTCGCGCGCCATCTCTTCCTGTTCGTCGAGCGCCAATCCGTAGGTGTCGTAAAGCTTGAAGGAGAGCGCGCCGGGAAGAACATGCGTAACCGATTTTGCCTCTTCGTGAAAAATTTTCTCGGCCACCAGAAAAGTGCTCGCATAGCGGTGCTCTTCATCCTTCACGACCCGGGCGATCCGCTGCGCGCTTTCCAGCAGATCGGGGTAAGCGGACCGCATCGACTCGGCCACGAAGCCGGTCAGTTCGTAAAGATAAGGGTCCTCTCTCCCGATCATGCGGGCATTGCGCATGGCCCGGCGCATGATCTTCCGCAGCACGTAGCCGCGCCCCTCGTTCGACGGAATCACGCCGTCGTGAATCAGGAATGTGGTCGCGCGGACGTGGTCGGCGTTAATGCGGAGCGCGGTGTCGATCTTCGGATCGTCCCCATACGCCACGTTACATAGGGTGGCCGCCCGCTCGACGATTGGAAGGATCAAATCGGTATCGTAGTTTGAGAGCTTGCCTTGCAGGACGGCGGAGACCCGTTCCAAACCCATGCCGGTATCGATCGACGGCCGGGGCAGGGGAGTCAGAACGCCGTTGGCGTCCCGGTCGTACTGCATGAAAACCAGGTTCCAGATTTCGACAAAACGCCCGCCGCCATCGTCGGGAAACTGTTCGCGTTCACGGCCGGGCTCGGCGGCCTCCGGTCCCATATCGTAATGGATCTCGGAACACGGCCCGCAAGGCCCGGTCTCGCCCATCTGCCAGAAATTGTCTTTCTCATCCAGCCGGAATATGCGCTCCCTGGGGACGCCGGCCACGCTCCGCCACAGATTTTCGGCGTCGTCGTCCTCACGAAAAACAGTTACGTAGAGCCGCTCTTTTTCGAGGCCGTACTCGTTGGTAATCAGGTCCCACGCGAAACGGATCGCGTCGGCTTTGAAATAATCGCCGAATGAGAAGTTGCCCAACATTTCGAAAAAAGTGTGGTGGCGTCTGGTATAGCCGACATTTTCCAGATCGTTGTGTTTCCCGCCCGCCCGCACGCACTTCTGCGAAGACGCGGCCCGGTTGTAATCGCGCTTTTCCGCGCCAAGGAACACATCCTTGAACTGATTCATCCCGGCGTTGGTGAAAAGGAGCGTCGGATCGTTCGCCGGAACCAGCGACGAACTGGGCACGACCCGATGTCCGCGAGCCTGAAAAAAGTCGAGAAAACGCTGTCGTGTTTCGTTACCGGTCACTAGATTCCTTATTGTTGGGGATACTTTGATTATAAGTCGCGGATCGAACTTTGGTCTCCGCATTGCTCGTATTCTGCAATCGGTTACCAAAACGACAAAGGGAAAAATTATGAAAATCGACACGCTTGAACTACTTCTAACGGAAGAACTGCGCGACCTGTACGATGCCGAAAAGCAACTGGTGAAAGCGCTGCCGAAAATGGCGAAAGCGAGTTCTTCGGACGAACTGCGGGAAGCATTTACGGACCATCTGGAAGTAACCAAAGGCCATGTGACCCGAATCGAGCAGGCGCTCGAGCTTCTGGGGGCCACAGTCAAGAGTAAGCCATGCGCAGCAATGCGAGGGCTGATTCAGGAGGGCTCGGAAACCATGCAGGAAGACATGAGCGATGAGTTGATGGATGTCGCCCTGATTGCTGGCGCTCAGAAAGTGGAGCATTACGAGATCTCGGGATACGGCACCTGCCGCGCCATTGCCGAGAAGCTGGGGCATGAAGACGTGGCTTCGCTCCTTCAGCAGACGGAGAACGAAGAGAAAGAAGCCGATCGGAAATTGACCGAAGTGACCGAGTCGGTTCTCGAAAACGTAAATATGGGAGACGGCGAAGAGGAAGAAGAGGACGAACCAGCGCCCGCGGCCACGAAGAAAGCGGGCGGCCGGAGCCGCTAACTTGCATCCCCCGGCACTTACCATAGCGGGCTCCGATCCGTGTGGCGGTGCCGGGATTCAGGCCGATCTCAAGACATTTCACCAACTCGATGTCTACGGCGAGGCGGTGATTACCCTCATCACGGTACAGAATTCGATGGGCGTGAGCCGGGTTGAGTGCCTGGCCGCGGAGCTCGTGATCGAGCAACTTCGCGCCGTTCTCGACGATATTCCTCCAGCCGCGATCAAGACCGGCGCGCTCGGGAATCGCGATATCGTGCTCGCTATCGCGCGGGAAGCCGCCCACTTTCAAGTCCCGCTGGTAGTTGACCCGGTGATGATTAGCAAACACGGGGCGCGCCTGTTGCCTGAGGAAGCTCGCGACGCGATTATACGCGAACTGATCCCCGAGGCCTTTCTGTTGACTCCCAATCTGCATGAAGCCGCGGCGCTGACGGGAGAACCGGTCGAGGATCTCAAGCAAATGCGCCAAGCGGCT
>JALYXS010000540.1 GCA_030946965.1 Acidobacteriota bacterium | reverse complement strand
GGCCGCAAACGGTCGCTCACATCGATTGGCCCTTTTGGATAAAGAGGCGACATCCACGAGAACGCGCCGCGATCCACGGTCGGATCGGGAGGCGGATACGGCGACGCACCATTGAGAAAAGGCAACTCGCTGGGGTGAGCGTAGATGGGGACGTCCCAATAATCGGCCAGTTCTTGCAGTGCGCCGACGTGGTCAAAATGGCCATGCGTGAGCAGAATCGAATCGGGCGGGGTATTGCCGAATTTTTCTTCGGTCCAGCGCAAGATGCGATCGGTCGAAAAATAGAGCGCCGCGTCGATCAGGGTCGACGAGCTAGCGCCGCCTCGAACGGCATAGACGTTGACCATCACGATTTTCTTCCCAAACAGATCGGGCGCGATAGCGTCGAAACTCAGGGCGTCTTCTGAAAGCAGCAACAATTTTTTCCGCATCACAATTTGAAGTATTCCACGGAAGCGTCACTCGAATCTGTGCTCTTTTGAGCAAAATGCCGGCCCCGCGAGGCACATGTGTGAGTGGTAGCACGAGTGAAGCGGGCGGCGTGTTAGAGTGAGAACGTCTTATCGAATCTAAGGAGAGCGGATGACGATTCCTCGTTTCATTCCCGCTCTGGCACTTCTCGCTGCATTCGCAGGCTTAAGCCAGGCATCTCCGGCTGCCAACCCGGTTTCCCCCACTAAGAAAAACGCGTCAACTGGCGTTCACGGCCGCAATTCGCCCGCGCGCCCAAACACGATTAGCGACGCGGATCTGGAGAAAGCGATTCGGGCGCGCTTTGCCCGCTCCAAAATATCAACCAATAAGTTTACCTGCCATGTGCAGGGCGGCGTCGCGACCCTTGAAGGAAAAACTAACGTGATCCAGCACAAAGGCACGGCGACGCGGCTGGCGAAGAACGTTGGCGCAATAGCCGTGGTTAACAAGATTGAAATTAGCGAAGAGGCAAGGGAGAAGGCCGCGAATAATCTCGCGAAAGGCCGCCGTCGCGCGCAGGTCACGCGCGGCGATGTGGTCGCTCGTTCCGCACCCCATTAGAACAGCCGGCAAGGCGTTACGTGATAAGCTGGGGGTTTTCCGAATCTGGTAAATCCCCACATGAAGTTCATTTTTCCTTTACTTTTCGTCTCCGCTCTGGTTCTGCCAGGGCAGGTTGCCGGGCCGCCGGCTCCGGCAAAACCCGCGGCGTCCACGCCTTCGCCCGACACCGTGATTGCCACGGTTGAAGGCAAAAAGCTCACGCTTGGCGAGTTGCAAAGTTATCTTTCCGCGCTCGATCCCCAACGCCAAAAAATTGCCATGCGGGATCCCGCGGAACTGGTCCGTCAATATGCCGTTATGAAACATTTGGTGGCTGTCGCGGAGCAATCGAAGCTCGATCAAAAAAGCCCCTATAAGGAGGCTCTCGCCAGCAACCGGATGCAGGTTCTGACTAACGCACAACTGAACGAAGAGTTCCTCAGCCTGCCCGTGACCCACGAAGAGCAATTGAAGTTCTATAACGACCACAAGGACCGCTACACCGAAGTGAAGCTGAAGGTAATCTACATCCCGTTCGTAGCGAAGCTTCCTGCAAGCGATTCACCGGCAAGCGATCCAAAGGGCAAGTCGTTCCGCACGGAAGCCGAAGCTAAGACTAAAATCGAAGGCATCCTGAAAGAGATTCGCGGCGGGGCCGATTTCATCCAGTTGGCAAAGCAGTACTCCGAAGACGATAAATCCAAATCGCAAGATGGAGATTTTGGGACGTTGCACAAATCCGATAATTTGCCCGAAGAGATCAAATCCGTAGTTTTTCAACTGACAAAGGGGGATGTCAGCGAGCCAGTCCGTCAGCGCAATGGATTTTATCTGTTCAAGGCGGAAGCAATTGCAATGCAGCCCTTCGAACAGGTGGAGACCGACATCTTCAACGAGTTGAAGAACACCCGGATGCGGGAGTGGCTGGACAAACTCGGAAAGAGTATTCCGGTGAAGGTGGAAGACCCATCGTTTTTCGCGCGGACGCCTTCTTAGGGATTGAAGTCGTTGTGGACCGCGTGAAACTGCCGGAGCCGGGCGAGTAGGGCCGGCAGCAGCTTGAGATCGAGCGCATTCGCTCCGTCGGATAGCGCCCGATCCGGCGCGTCGTGAAGCTCGACAAAAATTCCGCTCACGCCCACGGCGACCGCCGCCGACGCCAGCGGCTCGATGAACCGCGGCTGTCCCCCAGACGCCGCTCCCGACCCTCCCGGCAGTTGAACGCTGTGCGTCGCGTCGAAGATCACCGGCCAGCCGAGATCGCGCATGATTCTCAACCCGCGCATATCGACAACCAGATTGTGATAGCCGAACGAAGATCCGCGCTCGGTCAGCAGAATTTTTTGGTTACCAGTGGATGCGACCTTCTCGGCGGCGTGCCCGATATCTTCCGGCGCCAGAAACTGCCCTTTCTTGATGTTCACGATCCGCCCGGTTCGCCCCGCGGCAATCAGCAAGTCCGTCTGGCGGCAAAGGAATGCGGGAATTTGCAGAACATCGCAGACCTCGGCCGCGATTTCAGCTTGGGCGGCTTCATGAATGTCGGTGAGAATCGGGAAGCCTTCCGCTCTCAGGCCCGCCAGCATTCGGAGACCCTCTTTCAGAGCGGGACCGCGGTATCCAGACAGACTGGTGCGATTCGCCTTATCGAACGACGCCTTGAAAACGAACGGCCCGGCAAT
>JALYXS010000070.1 GCA_030946965.1 Acidobacteriota bacterium | reverse complement strand
TGCCTGCCTGAATCAGCGCACCTCAACTTTTACTGGGAGCACGTGCGTAATTTCGTAATTCCGGTGATCCTTATTTCTCTCCATCGGCTGTATGTGACCCTCTGTATCCGTACCACGCGCCATGAGAGTGTAGTGGCCCGGTGTTGGCGCCTGCCAGTCATATTCCCACAACCGCCATGCATAACGGACGGTAGGGCCGGTCAATACAGCTTTGCTCCAATTCTGTCCTCCGTTAGTGCTGACCTCAACCTGCGCGATGCCCGATTCGCCCGCCCATGCCAAACCTCGTACTTTGAAAGGTGCGTCTCGGGGAACGACTTCGTCCAACATCGGTGTAACAATTGAAGCCTTCACGTGCATTTCAGTGACGGGCAGGAGAGTTGGCGTTCCATTCGGCCGTTCCCAATGGCTGTACTGAAGCGATTGAAAAAAACCATCGAACGGTTTATCCGTGACGACAATACGCGCCAGCCACTTCACGGAAGCCATTCCATACCAACCCGGCACGATTACCCGGACAGGAAACCCGTGAGCGGGAGACAGGTCCGCGCCGTTCATTTTGTATGCGAGCAAAACATTTCCGTTCCTGGCTTTGGCTACCGGCAGACTTCTCGCGAAGTGAATCTCACCAGGCGATTTAGGATCGTCTTTGATTTCTCCCTGATCGGCTCCCTCGAACATCACGTCGACCGCATTGGACTTTAGGCCGGCTTTTTCTAAAATCGCACCCAACGGCACGCCGGTCCATTCCGCATTTCCCATGCCTCCCGACTGCCATTGCGCTCCATTCTCTTTTGGAACTAAGAAGACACGCCCGTTCCCAGCGCATTCCAACATGGAAACCTGAGTACGCGGTGGCATCCCCACCAAATCGCGGTATCCAATTTCCAGCGGACGCCCCACCGCCCCTTGGACTTTCAGACCCCAGGCGTCCGCGGTGATTTCGGGCTGTTTAAAATGATTCCGGATATAAAACTGATCGGCCGGTGTGATGAAGGTACGGAGAACCGAGGCGGGCGATTCGAGATTTTCCGGTTCTTTCTCACGGATAATCAGTCCGGTATTTGGCGCCGGCGCTGGGGGCCTGCCTGGAGTTGCGTTCTGGCCAAACGATGGGGCGAGGCAAGAAAATGCGCCTACCGAGGCGGAGCGGAGCAATGTTCGCCGTGCAATGAAGTGACCCATAACTTACAGTACTTTAACTCGCGGCGGTGCTGCCCGCTGAACCGCCATCTCTGCAGGGACGGTCGTCACAATTCGTTACAATTGCATCGTGAAGCCCCTGCTCATAGCCCTTCTGTCCTTGCACGCGCTTTCGGCGTCGGCGCCCAATGTAATGCTGAACACGCTTGCAGAAGAGTTGCATCGCAACTTCGAAGTATTGAAAGCTAAAGCCGATCCGGCTCCTTACTTTATCTCCTATGAAGTTACCGAGCAGGATTTTCACATGCTTGGCGCGACGCTGGGGGCCATCAACGCAAACACGCAAACGCGCAATCGCTTTCTCGACGTCTCGGTTCGGATAGGAAGCCCCAAGTTGGACAATTATCATCGGGTTCGCGGCGAGAGGACGCAGTTCACTTCCGGCGCGCAGATCACCATCGACGATAATCCGAACGCGATTAAACAGCGCGTGTGGCTGGAGACTGACCGTACTTATCGCGCCGCCGCCGAAAGGCTCATCAAGATCGCCACCAATCAACAAGTGAAGGTGGCGGACCGCGATCCTTCAAACGACTTTTCGGAAGAAGCTCCGTCGCGGCAGATCGAACCTCTCAAGGAAGTGCAATTTCCCGCGGATCAGTGGGCCGGCCGCATCCGGCGCCTGTCGCTCGCATTTGCGAAATATCCCGCGGTGCTCACGTCGGGCGTTTACGTTTTGATGCAAGGAGACGAGCGCTATTTCGTAAATACCAGCGGCAGCCGCTTGCAGCATGGCCGGGGCTATGCCCGCCTGGTGATCTCGGCTCAGGCGAAAGCGGCGGACGGCATGGATCTAAGCGACGGTGAAACTTTCGAGGCGCTCGATACGGGTGCGCTGCCCAAAGACGATGTACTGCTCGCTGCAATCGATCGGGTTGCCGGTCACATCAAAGGCCTGCTCGCCGCACCCGTGGCGGAGCCGTTCGTGGGCCCCGCGATCTTCTCCGGCCGCGCCTCTGGTGTTTTCTTCCACGAAATTTTCGGGCACCGGATCGAGGGCCATAGGCAGAAAGATGAAGCGGAAGGCCAGACATTCACGCACAGCGTAGGCGAAAAGGTGCTGCCCGATTTTCTTTCGGTGGTGATGGATCCGACGCGCCGCCAAGCAGCCGGCCGCGATCTAAACGGTTGGTACACGTTCGACGATGAAGGCGTTCCCGGGCAAGCCGTTCGCGTAGTCGATAAGGGGATTCTGCGGTCTTTTCTGATGTCGCGATCGCCCATTGAAGGCTTCGGCCAATCGAACGGCCATGGACGGCGGCAGCCCGGTCTCGAAGTAGTTTCGCGGCAATCGAATCTGCTAGTCGAAAGCTCGCGCGCGGTTTCGGACGCGCGCTTGCGGGAGTTGCTGGTCGCGGAAATACGCAAGCGGGACAAGCCTTACGGGCTATATTTTCAAGACATCACCGGCGGGTATACGACTACCGGCCGCTCGGGCCTGCAGGCATTCAAGGTGATCCCGGTGATTGTCTATCGCGTGTACGCCGATGGGCGCCCCGACGAGTTGATTCGAGGGGCCGATATTGTCGGAACTCCGCTCGCCAGTTTCGGCAAGATTCTCGAAACGTCGAACCGCCTCGAAGTCTTCAACGGCTATTGTGGAGCGGAATCCGGCAACGTTCCGGTTTCGGCTGTCGCGCCCGCGATTTTGATTTCGGAGATCGAAATCGAGAAAAAAGATAAGTCGCAGGACCGTCCGCCGCTGCTTCCCTCCCCCGTCGACATAACCACCGTTTCGAGCGATTTGGGAGTGGCGCATTGAGACGATTGGCGTTTTTACTTGTGGCGCTCGCGCCGATTCTGCCGGCGCAAGACGACCTGATGCTCCGGGCCATGCGCGACGAGCTGAAACGCTCAATGACGTTGAAAGTGCCGGGCCTCGAAAATCCTTATTACATCGAGTACACGGTTGACGACGGCCGCTCCTATTCGGCGACGGCTACTCTCGGCGGCCTGATCTCTTCTCAGCAGACCCGGTTTCGCGTTCCAATCGTGCATGTGCGCGTCGGGGATTACAATTTCGATAACACGAATTACGTCGGCAGTGGTTATCAATTCGGAAGCCGCTACGACATTGAGCGATTTCCGCTCGATGCCAGTTATCCGGTGCTGCGGCGTTATCTCTGGCTCGCGACGGATCAAAATTATAAATCGGCCCTTCAGGCGATTTCGCGGAAGCGCGCCGCGTTGAAGAGCGTTTCCGCGATCGATCGAATTCCGGATTTCAGCAAGGCGGCGAGCTCGCGCATGGTAGAGGATACCCACCCCGTGCCATTCTCATTCGAGCCATGGGTTGCCCGGACGCGCGAACTCTCCGATGTTTTTGTGAATTTCCCGAAGCTTAAGAATTCCTCGGTCGAATTTACCGCGATCGACCAGGCTCACTATTACGTGAACTCGGAAGGCGCGGAGGTCCGCACGCCTTCAGTATTGGGGATGGTGCGCGTTAAAGCTCTGGCGCAGGCGGCCGACGGAATGTCGGTGCGCGATGCGGCTGTCTTCCAGACGCACGATATCGATCGCCTGGAACCGCAGGTGGAAATGCAGCGCGCGGTCCACGCCCTAGCAGAAAATGTGACGGCACTCGCGCAAGCGCCCGCCGGCGAGACGTGGACCGGCCCAGTGCTGTTCGAAGGCGCGGCCGCGGCCCAGGTCTTCGCTGAATTGATTGGCGAAAACCTGGCGCTTACGCGCAAGCCGGTGCTCGAGCCGGGCTATCCGGCTGCGATTCCCGTAAGCGAATTGGAAGGCCGCCAAGGCGCGAGGGTTCTGCCTGAGACTTTCGACATCGTCGACGATCCAACGCAGACCGAATGGCATGGACGCCGGCTTTTCGGGCATTACGTATCCGACGACGAAGGCGTCAAGCCCGAGCCGCTCAACATCGTCGAAAAGGGCGTGCTCAAGAATTTTCTTTTAACCCGGCAGCCCATGCGTGGTTTTGCGGCGTCGAATGGCCGCGCCCGCCTGCCTGGAAATTTTGGCGCAAGCATGGCGGCGGCAAGCACGCTTTTTGTGCACTCGACCGAATCGATGCCGCTAACCCAACTGAAAAAAAAACTAATCGACCTCTGCCAGCAGCGCAATAAGCCTTACGGAATGCTCGTCCGCAAGATGGATTTTCCGTCCTCCGCATCGAGAGAAGAGGTTCGCCGCATCCTGAGCGGCGCGGGCCAATCCGGCGGCACGCGGCCGGTCAGTCTTCCCGTTTTGGTGTATCGCGTCTATCCGGATGGCCGCGAGGAATTGGTCCGCGGTCTGCGTTTTCGGGGATTCAACGCCCGCTCCTTGAAAGACATCCTGGCCACAGGCGACGATAGCAATGTTTTCGATTTCATGGAGAACGGATACCCGTTTGCAGAAATGGGCGCGGGCTCTTCGATGGCCGAAACCACCGTGATCGCTCCCTCCATTCTTGTAGACGATCTGGAACTGCTCAAGATGGAAGACGAGCAGCCTAAGCTGCCGGTGGTTCCTCCGCCGGCGCTTTCTCCCAAGCTGCTGACCGACGCCACGCGGCGATGAAAATCCTCAGCCGTTACGTTTTCCGGGAAATCATTTCGAGCGCGGTGCTGGGAACGTTGCTCGCGACGTTTGTCGTTTTCCTGCAAGGCCGCGCCGGAAAAGAATTATTTGAGATCCTGGCTCGCAGTTCGGCGGACCCAGCCACCGTTCTGCGCCTTTTTCTATTGGCACTCCCGCGCGTCCTCCCGCTGACCATTCCGTTCGGCGTGCTTGTCGGTATTTTAATCGGTTTGGGAAGAATGTCAACGGATAGCGAAATCACGGCGCTGCGCGCGGCTGGCGTATCGAGCCGAATCGTTGTGCCGCCGGTTCTGCTCTTCGCGTTCATTGCGACGCTTGTGGCCGGCGCGGCCTCGTTATGGCTGACCCCGCTGGCCATTCGGGGCACTTTCAAGATTCTGAACCGGATCGCCGCAGAGCAACTAACCGCCGAGGTGCAGCCGCGCATCTTCGACGAGCAATTTCC
>JALYXS010000511.1 GCA_030946965.1 Acidobacteriota bacterium | reverse complement strand
ATTGCCTACCGGCTCCCATGTCTTTCCGCCGTCGTTCGATCGTTGGATCACTTGCCCGGACCAGCCGCTCGACTGCG
Source organism: Acidobacteriota bacterium (assembly GCA_030946965.1). GTDB lineage: Bacteria > Acidobacteriota > Terriglobia > Bryobacterales > Bryobacteraceae > JALYXS01. Next base: position 8,399 of record JALYXS010000511.1, on the reverse strand, counting down.
ATGCATAAAGCCGGTTCGGGTCGACGGGCGAGCCTTTCACATGGTAAATTTCCCAGCCGCCAAAGTAGGGGCCGGCGACATCCCACCGTTCCCGTTTGCCATCCGACGTGAGAACGAAAGCGCCCTTTCGCGTTCCTACCAGAACCCGTACTCCGCTCATTTTTCCTCCCTTGATTGAATCTTCGCGCGCATCCGGTCCTCCGCCTCCCGCATCTCGGGGGTCAACGCGGCCCCGAAGTCCGCTGTCTCATACACCTGGCGGATTTCGACTTCGCTCTCGCCATCATGCGGGTTGGGGCAGCGCTTGAGCCATTCGATCGCTTCTTCCTTCGACTTCACCTGCCACAGCCAGAAGCCGGCGACCAGCTCTTTTGTCTCGGCGAAAGGACCATCAATCACCGCGCGCTTGTCCCCGGAAAACTTTACGCGCGCGCCCTTCGAGCTCGGCTGAAGCCCTTCCGCCGCGATCAGCACGCCGGCTTCCATTAACTCTTCGTTGTACTTTCCCATCTTGCCAAGGATTTCAGCGTCCGGAAGGTCTCCGGACTCCGTTTTCGCGTTCCCTTTTACTATGACCATGAATCGCATTATTGTTTCTCCATTTTGCTTCCGATAATTTCGGGATAACCGGCGGGCAGGCCCGCGATCTCAACCAGCGGGCGGATCTCGACCGTGCCCATGCGCGCCGTCGGAATCCGCGCGGCAATGGCGATCGCTTCGTCCAGATCCTTGGCGTCCACCAGGAAATAACCGCCGAGTTGTTCGCGCGTCTCGGCGAATGGGCCGTCGATGACAAGGTGCTTGCCGTTGCGCACTTGGACGCTGGTGGCCGTCGAGGTGGGCTGCAGCGGAGAGGCAGCCAAATACTGGCCGACCGCATGGAGTTGGCGCGCGAGTTGTGCCGACTCTTCATAACACTCCTCCCGCGCGGCTTCGCTCCAAGCTTGCTCGTCGGCGTAGATCAATAACATGTATTTCATAGCGGGTGCCTCCAACGGTAAGTCGAACGGCAATCGCCTGAATCGACACTTGGATAAAATTTGAGCACAATATTTTTAAATCCAATATGCCTGAGGACCCGTCGAAGGCCGTTGAAGAAGTCTATCGTTCCGATTGGGGCCGCATCGTCGCCACCCTGGTCCGGCTGGTCGGCGACTTCGACCTGGCCGAAGAATCGGCGCAGGAAGCTTTCACCGCCGCCGTGGGGCAGTGGCGGCTTGACGGCGTACCGGAGTTTCCGCGCGCATGGATTATCCAGACGGCCCGGCACAAAGCCATCGACCGGATTCGCCGGCAAGAGCGATTCGAGGAGAAACTTGGATCGTACGGCGCCGGCGGCCTGGTTCGAGCCATCGAAGAACCGGATTACGATACCGATGAAATTCCCGACGACCGGCTTCGCCTGATCTTCACTTGTTGCCACCCGGCGCTTGCTTTGGAGGCACAGGTGGCGTTAACCCTTCGTACCTTGTGCGGCCTCGAAACAGACGAGATCGCGCGGGCGTTTCTCGTTCCGGCGGCGACGATGGCGCAACGGCTGGTGCGCGCCAAGCGCAAAATCCGCGCCGCCGGCATTCCCTACGTGGTGCCCCAGACGAACGATTTATCCGCCCGTCTCGACGCCGTGCTGACCGTAATCTACCTGGTCTTCAACGAGGGCTACGCGGCTACTCGGGGCGGGGCCCTCGTGAGGACCGATCTCTGTGCCGAGGCCATCCGGCTGGGGCGTCTGGTGAGAACGCTGTTAGGGACTCAAGTCTCGGCGGAGACTACCGCTTTGGTCGCGCTCATGCTTCTTCAAGATGCGCGCCGCGATGCCCGCCTCGACGCTTCGGGCGATCTCGTCGTTCTGGAAGAGCAAGATCGCGGCAGGTGGGACCGGCGGCAGATCGCCGAGGCGCTGCCGCTCGTCGAGGAAGCCCTGCGCGACCGGCCCGGTCCGCTTGCCGTGCAAGCCGCGATAGCCGCGCTGCATTGCCAGGCGGCGCGCGCCGGCGATACGGACTGGCCCCAGATTGTACACCTCTACGATCTTCTCGAACGCCTGCAACCCTCGCCGATCGTGCTGCTGAATCGCGCCGTGGCCGTTGCGATGGTGGACGGGCCCCAAGCGGGGCTCGCGATTATCGATGCACCCGGCGCGACGGGCGACCTCGAGGACTATCATCTATTGCATGCGGTTCGTGCCGATCTGCACCGTCGCCTAGGGTCCCCATCGGAAGCGGCGAAGAGCTACCGGCGTGCGCTGGCTCTGGTAGCCAATAGCAGCGAGCGGCGATTTCTCGAGCGGCGGCTGCGCGAAGTGAACGCTCATACTGAAGCGTAGGGCTGTCCCCATGGACCGCGCCCGACGCCCTCGTCCGGCTCTTGCATAAGGGATGAAGGCGCCCCGGCAACTTCATGCCGGCGGGAACAGCGCTTCCATTAGCTCTTCGTGCGCGGCGAAATTCGGAACGATGAAATCCGCGCCAACACCGGCCAGGCGTTCCCGCTTCCACTCGTCCACCTTCCGGCAATCCGGCTCGTGCGTCGCCACGCCAACCGCCACGCCGCCGACGTCCTTCACATTCTCGATCTCCACATACCCATCGCCGAATCCAAGAAACTCCTGCCCGCGGCACTCGGAGGATTCGATCACGCGCTGAATCAAAATCTTTTTCGAAAAGCTTTTGTAATCGTCAAGCGCTCCGAATACACCGCCATCGAAATAGCGAACCACATCCAGCAGCTCGGCCTCGCGATGCATATATACGTGGTCGGTCCCGCTTGCCAGATACATCTTGAGCCCGCGATTCTTCAGAGCTTCCAGTAACTCTCTCGCGCCCGGCACAAGATATTCTTCGGGCGAGGCCGTCCCTTCTTCGAGCGCCTTCAGCCGGTCGTGGATCTTGGCGTGTAAGCGGTCCAGGTACATCTGCTTATACACGAGCGGTTCGAGCGGAGTGCCGCCGCGCTTCTCGATATTTTCAGCGAGCTCGATCATCTGATACATAGTCTGCTTCCCGGTGAGACGGCCGACGAACTCTTCGACCACGGCGCGTAATTCCTCGTCCGTCTCGCCGCTTCCGCACTCGCGAAGCAAATCGATCATCATCGGAACCATCTCGTCCATCCAACCGGAACGAATCAGCGAAATGGTGCCGTCGAAGTCGAATAGAACTACCCGGGCGCGCGCGGCGGAAACACCCGGGTGAAGGTGTTCAATCACCCTCGTATTCTAACTTCACGGCGTTGAAACATAAAATTAACATCGGAGTGCTGCAATGTGGTCATGAGCTGTTACATCCACCACTTGCCGGGGCGGCTGCGGGTCCGTGTTCCGGGCTTGAAGGGCAATCCCGCGGGCGCGGCAAAAATAGTGGAACGTTTGACGGCGCTCGATGGAGTGATGGGCGCGCAGGCAAATCCCGTTACCGGAAGCGTGTTGATCCGGTACGACACCACGATCGCAAACGGCTCGGAGTGCCTCAACTTGCTGAGCCTCCCGAGTCTCGCAAAGATCGAGAGTTCGCGGACGCGCGTGCTGGGCGGAAAGATGGCTGGAGCGGTGACCTGGTACTTGGTCGAGAAGGCGCTCGAAAGAGTTATCGAACGCTCCGTGCCTCTTATGCTCGCGGCGCTCATTTAAACTCCCGCGACGCCGCTAACTGATTCGTTTTCTCTTCGTCGATATGGTTGTTCGCGCCGTTCCACATCGCAAGATATCGCATCGAACATCGCGACCCACCAGAAACCCAGAGGAGAGAACATGACACTTACCGCAATCAGTAAGAAGCTACTGCTGTGCTTCGGCACTGGCGCGCTCGCGATTGGAAGCGCCGCATCCTATAACCTGACGCTTTATCAGCCCATCATGGTCGATGGCACACCGCTCAAAGAAGGCCAGTGCAAGCTGGTATTGAAAGATCACACGGCCATCATCCGGCAGGGTAAGACCAGCATCGAGGCGAACGTCAAGCCGGAGACGATGGACAAGAAATTCGCGTCCACTTCGGTGAAATACATTGTTTTGGATGGCAAGAATAACATCCAGGAAATCCGGCTCGGCGGCACGAAGACAAAGCTCGTGTTTGAACCCGGCCGAACCGTGAGTGGCGGCAGCTAACGACGGCCCGCTCCCGATTCCCGGCTAAGCGATATAATTCCAGTCGGGAATCGGGAGGTCTATTTTGACAACAGATGGAATCAGCAGACGATATTTCTTTTACGGCACGCTGCTCGCGGGCGCGATTCCAGCCGGAGGCTTCGGCAGCAAAGCGTCTTTGAAAGCGTTGGGCTACAAATCGCCGAATGAAAAATTGAATGTCGCTTCGATCGGGGCCGGCGGCAAAGCGGCTAGCGACATATACGGATGCGCGCAAACCGAAAACATAGTCGCTCTCTGCGACGTAGACGAGAAGAGGGCCGCGCAGGTTTTCACGCATTTCGACAAAGCCGCGAAGTATAAAGACTTCCGCAAGATGCTCGACAAAGAGAGCGGCAACATCGACGCGGTGATCGTGACGATTCCCGATTTCATGCACGCCACCGCCGCCACGTGGGCGATGGAGCGCGGCAAGCATGTCTTCGTGCAGAAGCCGCTTGCCCATACGATTTGGGAATGCCGCGAGCTCGCCGAAACCGCCGCGAAGTACAAGGTTGCGACGCAGATGGGCAACCAGGGCTACTCCAATGAAGGCACGCGGCAGTGCGCCGAGATGGTCTGGGCCGGGGAGATCGGCAACGTAAGCGAAGTGCATGCGTGGACCAATCGACCTATTTGGCCTCAAGGCCTGCCCGATCTTCCTCCCGAAGGTTCCATCCCCGAAGGCTTCGATTGGGACCTGTGGCTCGGCATTCAAAAGTACCGGCCGTACAGCGAAAAATATGCCCCCTTCGCGTGGCGCGGCTTCTACGATTTTGGCTGCGGTGCCTTGGGCGACATGGCTTGCCACATCTTGGGCGCATCGAACATGGCTCTTAAGTTGGGCGCGCCATCGAGCGTCGAATGTACGCATCAGGAAGGGAAGAGCAAATATTATTACCCGGCCAAGTCGGTTATCCGATTCGATTTTCCGGCGAGGGGCTCCATGCCTCCGGTGAAAATCTTCTGGTATGACGGCTTGAAGGAACAGCCCGACATACCCGGCGTGCCGAAGGGCGAAATCCTTGGCGATTTGCCCCGCCGGCGCACGGGCGCTCCGGGAAGGCCGCCAGGAAACGCGGCTCGCGGAAATGAGCCGCCGCGCGAATCGCAGATCATCGGACAGGTGTTTCAGGAATCGTACTTCAACGAACCTCCTCCGCCGCCCCCGCCTAAGCCCGATGAAACCGGGGCTGCCAACGCCAGCATCGACGCGCGCGCGAACCGCCTGGCGTCGATCGGCAGCAACGGTAGTCTGTTTGTGGGCGAAAAAGGCTTCATCACCACTGGAACGTACGGTGAGAATACACGCCTGATTCCGGTTGAAAAGATGCGCGATTTCGAGTTTCCCCCTGAATTCCTGACGCGCTCGCCCGGACACTATCGCGATTGGATTCGCGCCTGCAAAGGCGGCGACGCGGCCTGCTCCAATTTCAGCGTTGCCGCCCCGTTCACCGAGTGGATAACGCTCGGCGTGCTAGCGCTCCGTTTCGACGGCAAGCTCGAATGGGATAGCGAAAAGATGCGTATTACGAACAATCCCGAAGCCAACAAATACATCAAGCCCACCGTTCGCAAGGGCTGGAGCATTACCTAGAATTTGGATTCCGTATCGATGCAGGGACCCTTGGGCGTGGTGGCAGTCGCCATCACCCCGGTGGTCATGATCTCCGCGACCGCCATTCTCATTAGCGGCGTCAGCGCAAAGCATCAGTCGCTGGCCGACCGCGCTCGCCAGCTCATGACGGAGTACCGCCTTTCGGGAACCACCCCGGAGAGAAAGGAAAATATTGTCCGGCAGATGGAGTTATTTCGCCGCCGCTTGCATCACGCCATGCTCGCGCATCTCGGATTGTATTTCGCCGTTGCGTGTTTCATCGGGATGATAGTGGCGATCAGCTTGATCCCCGTGACTGAATCCGCCGCGCAATTAACTTTGCCGCTGTTTCTGGCGGGCGTGCTGCTGCTGCTCGGAGCGGTAATCATGGAAGTTCTCGAACTGCTGCTGGCCGGCAAAACATTGGGCGTCGAAACCAATCAGATTTCAAATTCAGCCCACACCACGGTGTGATCCGACGCCCCGGCCGCTTTTCGGGGAGTTAGATCCACGCCGGCTTCGCGGCAGAGCGCGGCCAGCGGCGCCGTGGCCAGAATATGATCGATGCGCCAACCCCAGTCGTGCTCAAAAGCATTCCGGAAGTAATCCCAGTAGGTGTATTGGACACGGTCGGGATGAAGCATCCGGAAAACATCGGTGAAACCGAACGCGATTGTTTCTTTGTAGGCGTTGCGGGCGTCGATGTGGAAATCGACGTCGTTGACGCGGCGGTCGGGATGATAGACGTCGATCGGTTCCGGCGCTACGTTCAGATCGCCGAGCCAGATAGCGGGCTGGGCGGGGTCCAGATGCTTGCGGAAATAACGGCGAAGGCTTTGGAACCACTCCAACTTGAAGGCGTACTTCTCGGAGGCGATCGAATTACCCTGGGGAACGTAGCTATTGACGATCGGAATTCCATTAATGACGGTCTGTAGGATGCGGACATCTTCATTATCGGGACCATCGTGCAGGCCGTGGATAACGTGTTCAGGCTCCCGCAAACTAAGCGTAGCGACGCCGTTATACGCTTTCATTCCGCGGAATGAGACGTGGTATCCGGCGGCCTTCAGGTCACCGGCCGGGAAGTCCTGGTCCGGCACCTTGGTTTCTTGAAGACACATGACATCGGGCTTATTGCGCTCCAGCCACTCGAGCACCAAGGGCAAGCGGCGGCGAATCGAATTTACGTTGTAAGTGGCGATTTTCATGACCGGGTTCTATTATCAGGCTAGCCCGATGGAACTCGCGAAGGCTTCGTCACGCTACTTGATCTGTGTCGCGTGCATTGCCGTTCTAATCTGGATCTGCTTTTCGGTGGCGCATGTCAACGCGACCACTACGGCGTTGGCGATGCTTCTTTTAGTGCTGGCCGCCGCGACCCGCTGGGGGCTCGGAGAAGCGATCTTCACCTCCCTTGCGTGCATGCTGGGTTTCAATTATTTCTTTCTTCCCCCCATTCGAACTCTCACGATATCCGATCCGCAAAACTGGGTGGCTCTCTGCGCGTTTTTGATTTGCGCCGTAGTCGCGAGCCAACTATCCTCGAGGGCCAAGACACGGGCCGAAGAAGCTTTCGCGCGCCGCGGTGAGATCGAGCGGCTTTACCGGCTGAGCCGCGCCATGCTGATGGACGATCCGAGCGACATCGTTCGGACGGCTCTCAATCCCGCTAGCGAGATCTTTGGCCTGCGGCACATCGTCTTCTACGATGCCGGTTCAAAACGCGTGTACGGTTCCACGGAAGAGCCGGATTTGGGCGAGCCGGAGCTGGCGCGCGTGGCGGCGATGGACGAGCCTCGCGAGGGCCGCGGGTTCACGATCGTTCCCGTGCGATTGGGCTCGCGCGTGATCGGAAGCCTGGGCCTTGGAGGAAAACAATTAACAGGCCCGGAGCGGGACTCGATCGCTAACCTGATAGCCATTGGTTGCGAACGCGCCCGGGCGATCGATCGCGCGACGGCGGCCGAAGCGGCAAGGCGCGGGGAGAAATTAAAAACGTTTCTGCTGGACGGAATCGCTCACGACCTAAAAACTCCACTCACCGCGATCAAGACTTGCATCACAACGCTCATTTCGTTCCCGTTGCAATCGGAGGACCGGCGCGCCGAACTGCTCAGCATCATCGACGAGGAAACGGGGCGGCTGCAGCGAACCATTTCCGAAGCCATTCAACTGGCGCGCATCGAATCGGGCAAGATCGCGCTCGACCGGCGCCGGTTCCAACTGCGCGAACTTGCCGAACGGGTGTTGCCCCCGGAAGGGCGGGAGCGCAACATGGTATCGATCCCGGCCGACCTGGTTATCGACGCCGATGAGGGGCTGTTAAAGCAGGCGATCGTGCGCGCCCATGCAAGAGCGGCAATTCGGATTACTGGGTGAACCGCGCGTGAACGTGCTGCGGCTGAATCTCGCTCTCGACGAGCGCTTTCCGGTTCGCAAGTAGACTTACAGGAACGATGTCGACGCGCCAATTTGTTCGTCCCAATCCCGATGAGCTGCTTCGAAAACTCGAAGAGCAGGATGCGCTAAGCGCGCGCGGGCGCCTTAAGATTTTCCTCGGGTATGCGCCGCGCGTCGGCAAGTCGGTCCGGATGTTCGATGAGGGAGGACGTCGCGCCAGCCGCGGACAAGACGTAGTAGTCGGGTCGCTTCAGACCAAAGGCATAAAAGATGTCC
>JALYXS010000066.1 GCA_030946965.1 Acidobacteriota bacterium | reverse complement strand
GAGTTCCTGATGGAGGAGTTTTTCTATGCTGGCGGCCTTCCCGCCGCGATGAAGGAGATTCTGCACCTGTTGCACGGCGACGCGATTACTGTCACCGGAAAAACCATTCGGGAAAATCTGGAAGGCGCGGAGTGCAATCGCCGTGAAGTCATCCGTACAGCGGCCGAGCCGCTGAACCCGGAAGGCGGTACCGTGATTCTGCGCGGCAATCTCGCCCCCGATGGCGCCGTGATCAAGCAGACCGCCGCTTCCCCCCATCTGTTGCAGCATCACGGCAAGGCGTACGTGTTCGAAACTTACGACCAAATGCGCGCCGAGATCGATAGCGACGATTTGCCCGTGGATAAAGATACCGTCCTGGTGATGAAGGGCTGCGGACCGAAAGGCGCGCCGGGATTTCCCGAGTGGGGACACATCCCGATGCCGCGCGTGCTGCTGAAGCAGGGCGTTTCGGACATGGTGCGCATGAGCGACGCGCGCATGAGCGGCACCAGTTTCGGCACGGTGATTTTGCACGTAGCGCCGGAATCGGCGATTGGCGGACCGCTCGGCGTGGTGCGCACGGGCGATGAAGTGGAGTTGGACGTGGAAGGCCGGGGCATCGACCTTTGCGTGGCGCAAGAGGAAATCGACCGGCGGCTGGCCGCGTTTCAGCCGCAGCCGCCGAAGTACGATCGAGGTTACGGCCGCATGTTCCTGGAGCATGTGACCCAAGCGAACCTGGGCTGCGACTTCGATTTCCTGGAGGCAAAACCGCGCTAGTGAAGAAGCCCGGCCCGCACAGTCAATTACATCGGGCCAGGGCCGTGCTTACGCATGTAGACCTGGAACTTTTTCTTGGCCCGCTGCATCTTCCACTGCCGGTACTGATCGCCCGCATAATTCCAGTCGAACGCCCGGAACTTCATCCGTAAATAAAAGTAGCCGAACAGCATGCCGCCAAGATGGGCCACATTGCTCACGCCGTTGTTGCTGCCAAATGAACTTAGGAACGCGATTGCGCCCAAAATCATCACGAAGTACTTCGCTTTGATGGGAAATAGAAAGCTGAACAGAACCGTGCGATTGGGATAGAGGAGGCCGAAAGCCATTAACAATCCGTAGATCGCGCCGGACGCTCCAATGGTCTGCGTCCCCATATTTCCTAAAAGCAGATTAACGACTACGTCGCACATTCCGGCCCCTACTCCGCACAAAAAGTAATAGGTCAGAAAACGTTGAGTGCCCCACGTCCGCTCCAGGTCCACTCCGAACATCCAGAGCGTAAGCATGTTGAACAGAATGTGCCCGAATCCGAACGGATCGTGCAGAAACATGTAGGTGAAAATCCGCCAAATGGCGAAATGATCGACGACGGCGCGCGGGCTTAACGCGAAGTGAAGAAAATATTGGCCATAGCCGGACCGGACGCCGAAGTAATAAAGCACAAACAGCGCGACGTTGGAAATGAGCAGCCATTTCACCCCGACGGGAAAGTAACTCGAAAATTGCGACCCGGAAAACCGGGAACGGGTATCGTATCGCATCCAAAACCTATGGCCAGAATAACAGATGGATGTTTTACGATTGAACGGCTACATGCTCCTGAATGGGCGGATTAACGGGTGGCACCGACGGAGGCGCGAGCACGTCGTAAATCCTGCCGTAGGTCGTGAGTTTCCAGGAAAAAAATTGCAGAATCGCGGCCGCGGCCAACCAGACGTAGAGGTGCGAAAGTAACCCGTCCTGAATCACAAACGGACCGGCGAAGCCTAAATCTGAACCGAGACGCCATACTCCCAGGATGAAAGAAGTTACCGAAGCCAGCGTCAGCAGGCTGGCCGTGAATAACGCCAGATGGCTGTTTTTACCGGGCCTCCGTTCAATCCTGGGACCCAGCTTTGAGCGGATCCTGACCACCATACTGCTATCACTTTACCAGCTTTTGCGATAAAGTGGTCCTTCAATAAGATGCAAAAGCTTAAAGCTGCGGTTTTTGGCACCGGATTCATGGGGCGGGTTCACACGGAAGCAATCCGCCGTTTAGGAAACGTGGAGGTGGCGGGTATTGCCGATCTCCACGAAGACTCGGCAAAGAAATTTGCCGCCGAGATGGGGATTGAGCGCGCCACGGGCGATTACCACACCTTGCTCCAAGATGCCGCGATCGATGCCGTGCACATCTGCACGCCCAATGCGATGCACTTCCCAATGGCAAAAGATGCGTTGAACGCCGGCAAGAACGTGCTTTGCGAAAAGCCGCTCGCAACTTCGGTTGCCGAGGCACGGACGTTGGTCGATTTAGCGAAACAAAAGAATCTGGCGAATTGCACCCATCACAACCTGCGCTACTATCCGATGGTTCAGCAGGTCCGGCGCATGCGCGAAGCGGGCGAATTGGGTGACATCTATTCCGTGCAGGGAACCTATTCGCAGGATTGGCTGCTTTACGACACCGATTGGAACTGGCGCATTGAAACTAAGGATAACGGGCGTTCGCGCGCATTTGCCGATATCGGCACGCATTGGTGCGACATGATCGAACACACCACCGGTCTGCGGATCACCTCGCTCTGCGCCGATCTTCAGACATTCCACAAGACGCGGAAGAAGCCCAAAGTTGCGGTCGAGACATTCGCCGGCAAGACGCTTCAGCCGGAGGATTACGAGGAAGTTCCGATTGAAACGGAAGACTACGCGGCGGTGCTGCTGCGGTTGGGAGATCGCACCCGGGGGGCGTTTACGGTGAGCCAGGTTGCGGCCGGGCGTAAGAACCGGCTGAATATTGAAATTTACGGAACGAAAGGATCGGTGTCCTGGGATCAGGAGCGGCCGGACGAGCTTTGGATGGGGCAGCGCAATGCGCCCAGCCAAATCCTCTTGAAAGATCCTTCCTTGCTGCGGGAGGAAGCCAGGAAATACGCGGATCTTCCCGGCGGCCATAGCGAGGGCTATGACGATACTTTCAAGCAGACGTTCCGGCGATTTTACCGGACGGTGAAAGATCGTTCGGCTCCGGTCGAGTATCCGCAATTTGCCGACGGCTTGCGGCAATTGCAAATTTTGGACAAGGTGCTTGAAAGCTCGGATAAGCACGCCTGGGTGGATGTATAGCCGCCTCTCACTTAGTCCGCGAGTCGGTGCGCGTGCTCGGCGTATACATTCGCGGCCAGTTGCTGATTATCGCTATCGTTGCTTTTTTATATCTGATCGGATTCGGATTTGCGGGCGTGCCGTTGTGGCCGCTGATTGCCGTGTTTGGTGGATTGCTCGAATTTATTCCCAACTTCGGATCGCTGATCGCCCTCACGCTCGCCCTGTTCAGCTCCTGGTCGGGCGGCGCGGACCTGTTCCGGATGGGAATTGTCCTGGCGATTTGGCTGGCCGTTCAGGCATTTCAAGGGTTTTATCTAGTCCCGCGCTTTTTGGGCCGGAGACTCGGTCTCAATCCTTTGGTTGTGTTTTTGGGCGTACTGATAGGCGGACTGCTCTTCCCGCCATTCGGAGTTTTTCTCGCGATCCCCGTTTTGGCGGTGGCAAACGTCGTGCGTCTGTTCCTGCGCGCGCGGAACGTTACCGAAGCGCGGTAACCAGGATCGTAAACGCCACCGTGTTGACTTGTCCCATCCTCTGGAACTGCACCCACACGCGGTAAATCGCTTCCCGGGGGAAAAACAAATTGAACTGCATATCCGGTCCGCCGTTCGCAATCGAGGGGTGAGTGTGGTCGGCATCGATAAAATCGGCGCTCGCGATCAGCATGTGCGCCCACGCGCCTAAGTAAGGCTCCAACCCGCCGGCCGGCGTCACGTGAAAAAAAAGAAGAGTCTTCTTCCCGGCAATCGGGCGCATAGGCTCCATGGTCAATGCCACCTCTAAATTTGTACCTTTTTTAGGCGCGATATCGATCGCTGGATGCGTGCAGGAGTCCTCGATACTCCTGGAAAATCCCGCCGTCGTGACGATTTTCGAAATGAGCTGCGGCGTTCCCCCCGTTGGATAGAAATCTCCGATTAACTTGTAGTGGCCCGGCCCGGGGAAAGTCATGTGATGCCGGAAAACGCCATCGGGTCCCAGCACCGGATGCTCATGGGCAAAAAATTCGAGGTCGCTACGGATCGCGAAGAGGTGGAAGTACTTTTCGTGAACGATCTGGAAATCCCGCACTGGCGCGCCGGTCTTCGGATCGTCGATACGGAAGTCGATTTCGAGCGGCTGCCCGGCAGGTATGGCCGGAGGATTGATGGCGACGCGCATGGGGTACTCGACGGGAGCGGGAATGCGCGCCTCCAATGTCATTCCGCACCTCGGACATTTTCCAGGTGTTTTCGAATGGACGTCCGGGTCCATCGGACAGATGAAATCGAGTGCCGGGGGCTGTTGCGACTGTTGCGGTTGCTGTCCAAGCAGCATGCCCGGCAAAAGCGCTAGTAGCCGGCGGCGGTTCACGGATGGAACGGCCACACGGCGGTTGTGGTGTAGCCGCCATCGACGGCAATTACCTGGCCGGTGATGTAATCCGATCCCTTGCCCGAGAGGAAAACCGCGAGAGGCGCCACATCTTCAGGGCTGCCCATGCGGGGATTGGCTTGCGCGCCGCGCAACCAGTCCGTCATTTTCGGGTCCTGCCACATGTCGCGATTGAGATCGGTCAGGATGAATCCAGGCGCGATGCAGTTCACTTGAATTTCGTGCCGCCCCCACTCGGCCGCGAGCACTTTCGTCAACTGCGCGAGAGCGCCTTTCGAAATGGCGTACACCGAAAGATAAGGCACGCCTAGCAGCGACATCAGGCTGCCGATATGAATTATTTTGCCGCCAGCGCCGCGCGTGATCATCTTCGCGCCGATTAACTGAGTAAGTTCGACGATCCCGTGAAGGTTGGTTTGCAGAATCCTGTCGTACTCTTCCTTCGTATATTTCTCGAAGGCTTTACGGATGTTGGTGCCGGCCACATTCACCAGGATATCGACGTCGCCCGCCAATTCAGCCGCCTCCCGGATGGAAGCGGAATCGTTGAAATCGAGGCGCAGCGGCGTGCCATGCAAAGCCTTCGCATGTGCCTCGAGTTTGTCGAACGAGCGGGCGGCGAGAATGACGTGAGCGCCGGCCGAGGCCATCTCCTGGGCAATGGCAAGGCCGATGCCACGGCTCGCGCCCGCAATCAATGCCCGCTTGCCGGAGAGAGAAAAGACGTTCACTTATTCACTCTACCGTCTTGCTATTTCGAGAACGCGGCCATATGGTCTCGCGCGAACTGGTCGAACGAGATCGGCTGCTTCTTGGCTACATCAGAAACGACCGGGCTTACCGCCGCAATCGAGCCCGTTCGCCAATCCGCATAGAGTTCGTTCAACCCGTCGGCCAACCACTCCGGAATGCCGGCGCCCATAACCGCCTGCTTGAATGCTTCCGGGGGGAGATCCACGAAATTTACCTTCTTCGCTAGCGCCTTCGACAACTTCTCCGCCACATCCGCGTGCGAGAGAGACTCCGGCCCCGTGATGATATAGGTCTTGCCCTCGTGCCCCGGCTCGGTCAACGCCTTCACCGCCACCGCCGCAATATCGCGCACATCGACGAAACTGATCTTCGCGCCGCCGATAGGCGCATAAATCGCACCCTGCGATTGAATCGTTCCCGCCGATTGCAGGAAGTTCTGCATGAATGAGCTTGGCCGGAGCAGCGTGTAGCCCATGCCCGATTGTTCCAGTTGCCGTTCGGTTTGGGCGTGCCACCGGAGGAACTTCGAGATCGAATCCGGAGCCGCGCCAATCGCCGAGAACTTCACGACATGGCTCACTCCGGCGCGCTTCGCGGCCTCGATAAAGTTTCCCTGAAACTCGACTTGGCGCTCGTCCGGCGAAGAGAGCAACAGAGCGTGATCGATACCCTCAAGCAGCTTCGTTAAAGTTTCCGGCTTGCCCAAATCCCCTTCCACAAGCTCTACATTCAGTCCAGAAAGCGGCCCGGCGTTGCGCCGGTCTCGCACCAGCGCCCGGAAATGGCTTCCCGCCGCGGACAACTGTTTCGCGATCTCGCTACCGGACGTCCCGGTCGCGCCAGTTAATAGAATCATGAGTGGCAGATGCAATTCGTTCCCGCGAAGTTTCATTTAAGGACTACGCTACAATCGCCCGATGAAGAATTTCCATATCGCGGTGATCGCGGGCGATGGCGTCGGCCAGGAAGTGATCCCGGAGGGCAAGCGCGTTCTCGACAAGTTAGGCGAGAAGTACGATTTCCGCCTCGCCTATCGGGATTTCGATTGGGGCACCGATTATTATTTCCGCAACGGCCGCATGTGCCCGCCGGATTTTCTCGATCTGCTTCAGCCTTGCGATGCGATCTTTCTGGGCGCGGTGGGGCATCCCGAAATCGCGGACAACGTTACGCTCAACGGTCTGTTGCTGCCGATCCGCCGCAAGTTCGATCAGTACGCCAATGTGCGTCCGGCGGTGCTGTACCCAGGCGTGCAGTCGCCGCTCGCGCTACGCAAAGGCGAGCGAATCGATATGGTGGTCGTGCGCGAAAATACGGAAGGCGAATACGCCCAGGTGGGCGGCTTCCTCTATCGGGAGCAGCCGGAAGAAGTGGCCATACAGACCTCGGTTTTCACCCGGCGCGGGATCGAGCGCGTGGTCCGTTATGCCTTCGAACTCGC